>JBEBTM010000004.1:0-36638 GCA_040393745.1 Thermogutta terrifontis
CCGAGGTGCCGCCCACGGTGGCCGCCCCGGTCATTTTGCCGAGATTTTCCAAAAAATTCCGGCGCGAACGCAGTGCGTCATCGCCACGCGAAGATTCAGACGGAGACGGTTTCATGGTCAGGAACTCCAAAATGAGAGGCGGGAAACGCAGAACCTTATCGAGTTTATCAGCACAATTCGGAAATTTCAAGAGTTTTTTTGACGTTTTTCGCCGCTATTCCCTCAACGAGATCCCTTTTTCACTCCACCTCTCCCGTCCAGCGGACGAGTTGGGCAAAGAATTTTGCGTAATCGGCTCCGACTTCGATGAAGCCGCCGTCGGGCAGATTCTGCGTGATGCGTTTGACGCCCCAATCGACGAAGCCGCCGACCCAGTGCGGGGCGACGTCCGTAGCCATCGCGGCGACCTTGCCCTTCCCGTACCGACCCACGACGAGCATGGGAAAGCTCTCTTTCAGTGTGACGAACAAGGCGTCTCCGCTGGGCAGTAACGCGGAAAGCCGCTCCTCAAGGATGTCGTTGCCGATACATGCCGATTCCTCGATGACATGCCCCTCGTCGGCAATCCGGATCCGAATAACCAGGGCGGAAAGCAGGGTGCGACCGTTCGGCTTGGATGCGAACCGGTTGAAACCTCCGATGAAAGGCGGGTGATCCCAGGGTAGACCGTCGAGAATCGGATGGTTCGTGGTGGGGTAAAGCATGACCGGCTGGGCGAAATTGCAGCGGTCGTCCTTGTCAGCCATATTGACGGGCAGCACCTCGGCCAGTGGCGAGTTGTGGTATTCCCCGAGGCGGCCATGAAAACTTTCCCAGCCGCCGAGCATGAGCAACCCCGCCCCTTCGGCCACGGCGTCCCGAATGCGTTCGAGCTGGCCGGGGTTGAAGTTTTTGCACGGGTAGTCGCTCAGGATATAACCGTCATACCAGGTCGAAACCAAATCGTCCGGCGGCGATTGCGTGCTGTCGACCCGCTCGAAAGGAATGTCGAAATGGGTCATAATGCCGCCCAAATACGCCGCGGCCCGGGTCATGTCGTCGTCGCCGAGGTAAAGATACATATGGAGTTATCGGGAGTTGCAAAAAAGGGGGCTGTAAAAAAGAGCCGGAAGTGAAGCAGTACTCTGCGTAACTTCCGGATGAGGCTTGTTTTTATGATTTCACCCCCAAGTTCCGCTACGCTCCACTTGGGGCTCTTTACACGAAGTTTATTTTCTTGACTTCGTACTACCGAATTCCTGTCGTATCCCCGTGAGAGCGGTTTGTGATCGCTACGGAAACGATACGGCTCGGCCGTCTTTCGGGTCGGCCAGGGACCGGAGCGTTTCCTTATTGATCGTGTCGGGGACGAATCGCACGGAGCCGTCGAAGATTCCGATGTTGGTGCCGCCCGGATGGAAACTGCCGACCCGGCCGCCTTGGGCGTTGATGCCTTTGACGAGTTCGTCCATCGTCACATCCGCCATGGGGTCCATCCAACAGAACGGTTCCTTCACCTCGACGATGAAAATCGTGTTGCTCAGTCCGTCCGGGATTCGTGCGAAAGTTCCGCCGGTTCGTTCGCCCTTTTTCTTCGCCGGAATCAGCCCTTCCCCGGCGATGACCGTGTAACAGCACGCCTTGCCGGGTTTCACTGTGGGGTTGTCCGGGCATTTATAAACGTCGATGACGCGGTCGTGAAACTGCGAATTGTGTTCGCTGTCCCAGGGTTCGTCGAGCCGAATCTGATCGTAAAGCGCCATTTGCTCCATGAACGGCAGGAGCAGCACCCGCCAACTGTGCAGCGGTTTACCGTTTTCGTCGACGGTGTAAAGCGGCGGCATTCCCATAAACGTATCGTGGTAATTGTGCAGGCCGAGCGTGATTTGCTTCACGTTGTTCGTGCACTGCATGCGCCGAGCCGAACCCCGAGCCGCCTGGGCCGCCGGAAGCAGCATGGCCGTCATGACGCCGCCGGCCGAAACCGCACCCACGGCCCATTGGTTCTGCTCGCCTTCGATCCGGAAAACGAGCTTGTCGCCGTCCACTTCGGGCAACAGGGTCCGGAAGATGCCCTTGGCGAATTCGAATGCCAGCGCGGGCACCGGCATCTCGCCGCCCCCACTGTATCGGTTCTGCTGTTCCTGCATTTGGGTTTGCACCATGTTCACACCGTAATCGATGGCGTTTTCCAACATGGCCCGGAGCTGCTTGGCGTCACTCGGACTCGGCGTTTTCACGGTCAGTACGTCCCGGACGACTCCGGTGTCGGCGTCCTGGATCGAAAGCGAAGCGCTGGCCCATTCGATTTTCGTCATGGCAAAACGCAAAAGCCCCTGAATTTCCTGCGGGACGTCACCGGGCATTTCTTCGCCCAGGAGCATCATTTGCATGGACGGAGGAATCGCGGCCACAGCCTTGATTTCTCTTCCGGCCACGCTTTTCAGGGCTTCGAAGATCGGCGAATCCGGAGCCGATTCCATGGTTTCGAACCATGCCCTCAATTCGTTGTCGGGACCGACCGGAACGGCCAGGAAATCGCCGAGCCGTATCAATCCGTCCATCGGATTGGTGATACCGAGCAGTTGTTTCAGCATCGCCAGTTGCTTGTCGGTCTTGCCTTTCCACGGTACGGCGATGATCGGCCGCTGGCCGCCGGCGTAGCGGAAATCGATGAGCAGGGCGATTTCCCGGATGCCGATTTCCTTGGTCATCATTTCGTAGTTCGGCCGGACCATGAAGTCGAGCTTGTCGAGTTCCCGGTCCAGTTCCCGCAACGTGGCCCGCTTCGATTTGGCGTCGAAGCCGAGCTGGCCGAGCAGCGTTTCACCCGCTTTGGTCAATTGCTCTTTCAGCGGATCAATTTCGACCTTCGAAAAATCGACGTGAACGAACAGCACGCAAGTTTCGGAAACCAGCGGCGTAAAGGCTTCCTGGGCCTGCGTCTTCGCGGCCAGTAGAGCCAAGGCGACGAAAAACAGTTTCAAAACGGTTCGCATGGGGGGCTCCTTTCGGATTGTGAAATTTAACCGACTGTCTCACACGGAGGCGCGGGTCAAAAAATCGTTTCGTATTTTCCCGGCTTGAAAATGTCGAACGCCATTTCCAGGATGTATTCCGAGCCGCCGGATTTTCGCAACTCCTGGACAAGCAAATCGATTTGCAATTGGCTTTTGAACAGGGCGATTCCCTGGAGTCGTTTTTCGACCAGGCCGGTTCCGACACGGGTGCGCAGGTTCGGCGGCTGGGCGAAATCGCTGTAGGTGGCGTATTCGTACAATTTCGGGATCATGGGAATCGGCGGACCCAGTTCGGGCCAGATTTCCCCTTGAGCATGGAAGACGCTGATGACAAGCTCGGCGTTCACGGCCCGGTGGTCCGGATGCAAGTCGAGCCGGTTGGCCATGAAAATCCGGGTCGGCTTGACTTCCCGAACGAGCCAGGTGAGCGTGTTCTGGAGTCCGATGGCACCGGCGATTACGTTGGAATCCTCGGGGTCCGTGGCAAACCGACGCCCGCTCTGTTGGGCGAGATTGCCGTCGTCGTAATTGAATTGGTGCAACCGGTTGTCAGGCAAACCGAGATAGCGGAACGATTCCCGGGTTTCGTCACGACGTACCTGGGCGATCGTGTTGCGCTGTTCCGGAGAGCAGTAGCCCATCCGGCCGTTGGAAATCACGGCGGCATGGACCGAAATCCCCGCTTCCACGGCCGCCACGAAAGTCAGGCCTGCCCCGCAGACGATGTCGTCGTCGTGCGGCGCGACGAAGAGCCAGTTTTCACGGTCGCCCTGCCAGTCGGGCCAAACTTCGGCAGGATTGTCCGATGTAATCGTTCCGGTTTCGGTGCGTCGGTCGAATTGAAGACTCATGATGCGGAATGCAAGAGAATGGGAAACGATCTGAAAACGTTCATTCTAATAAGCAACAACGAATTTTGCAATCATTGACGATTTTTCGACGCTTTTCTCGGGTGCGCACAAATTTTGTGGGCGTCATCCCCGCCCCCGATCGGAGTCGAGAGCAGGCTGCGGCAGGGCACCGTAGAGAAGTGGAGTTTTGTCGGCCTTCTCCTTCTTTCAGCTTTTCGCGGCATCGGAAGGTTTTTCTTCTTTCTTGGCATTTTTGGGCCAAACAATTTTCAGGGGCACCCAAACGGCCAGGAAAACCGGCAGGAAAAGCACCAAGCCGATCAAAAGCGAGCCGAGCACAACCGTATTGTTCAGGCTTGTCCAAGGAACCAGCGGAAAATGGAAAACCGTCGAAATGACCGCGTTTCCCTGCGGCGAGGTCAGAATTTCCCCCCCGAGATTGGCCGCCAAAGGATGAACCCACGGTGCCGCCAGCGACACAAGGAGCATGACGACCAAGCCGAGCACGATATTCGCGTGAGACAGAAAAAACAGGACGGCCAGGACCGCCACGGTCAAATTCGCCTTGGGAATCAAACCGATCAGGATGCCGAAGGCGACGGACAAGGCAATCTCCCGGGGGCCCCATTTTCCGGTGAAGGTGTCGATCATTTTTGTCCTCCATGATGATGTGCGGCCTGAAACCGGCATTATCCCGTAAAACGCCTTGCGGGTCAACACGAAAACGGAATTCTGATTTTTGCCGCTCTCATCTCCGGTTGATTTTACCACGGTCAGGCGGTAAAATGGATGGGTTATCACTTCGAAAGCCGTTCACCTCACATTGCATGATATTATGGAATCCGACGAAATTCTTTTGGACGTGGAAGACCGCATGGAAAAAGCGGTTGCGAAACTGAAGCAAAATCTGACCGGCATCCGAACCGGCCGAGCCAATCCGGGCCTGGTCGATTCGGTCAAGGTTGAACTCTACGGCGCCGAAGTCCCGCTCAAGCAGGCCGGCACCATTGCGTGTCCGGAGCCGAACCAGATTGTCATTCGACCCTTTGACGCGAGCACCCTCAAGGACATCGAAAAGGCGATTATCGCCTCGGACCTCGGTTACACGCCGAACAACGATGGCCGCGTGGTTCGGATCAATATCCCACCGCTGTCGACCCAGGTTCGCCAAAAAATGGTCACCCGGATCAAAGAACTCTGCGAAGACGCCAAAATCGCGATCCGAAACGTCCGCCGGGACGGTAATAAAACCACCGAACAATCGGAAAAAAACAAGATTTTCTCCGAGGACGTGCGCGACGAAACGAAAGAGGAAATCCAAAGGCTCACGAAAAAATACGAGGACGAAGCCAACGAACTGGCCAAAAACCGCGAAAAAGACGTTTTGTACGACTGAATACAAAGCCCGCATCCGGGGGATCGGCGAGTACGCCACACCCTCGGCTACCTTGTGAGCGCAGAATTCGGTAGCTTCGCTATGATCTCACGTCCTCGATCCGTAATCGCTCCCGTCGGAC
This sequence comes from Thermogutta terrifontis, assembly GCA_040393745.1. GTDB lineage: Bacteria > Planctomycetota > Planctomycetia > Pirellulales > Thermoguttaceae > WRKP01. The sequence continues at coordinate 5,368 of JBEBTM010000004.1, forward strand.
GGCAGATCCTTCTATTTGTTCATGTGGCAGTTTTTGTACTTTTTACCGCTTCCACAGGGACACGGCTCGTTCCGGCCTACGTGGGGTTCCCGATTGCGGATCGGCTCCATCTTTTTGTCCGAGGTCTGAACGCTCTCCGCCGTTTGCGTCTGCTCTCGGGCAAAGTCGCTGATCGCCGCACCGGCTTCCACTTCATCGTGCCTCGCCTCCGCTTCCTGCCAAGTCGAGCCCACGAAATCGGGATCCAACTGTTCCATCCGGAAAATCAGGTCCGTAACCTTGGAATAGACTGAATTCCACATGTCCTCGAACAGTTTCATCCCCTCTCGCTTGTATGCGACTTTCGGGTCGACCTGGGCGTAACCCATGAGCCCGATGCCGCTACGCAGGTGGTCCATGACGAGAAGGTGATCTTTCCAGGTCGTGTCAAGAATCTGGAGAATGAGCGAACGTTCCATCTTCCGCATTTCCGGATTGAAACGGTCCTCGATGAGCGAACAGAGGCGGTCTTCCACTTCGTAAATTTCCCAGCCGAGAATCGTTTCGGGTGCCAAATCCGGGGCGAATTCCTTATTGGCCCAATCGCAAAAGGCGGTCATGTGCGGACCCGCTTTGAGCCTGAACTCGGGGCCCGAATCCTCGTTCACGGCCGCGGACTTGATCGTCGCATACTTTCCCGTGTATTTGTTCGATTTTTTCGCCACGCTCCGGGCTGCGAATTTCGAACCGGCCCCGACCTTACCCGAATTGGCTTCCTTGATATGCTTGGCGATCTCGCGACGAACTTCCTCGGGATCGACGCCGCTTTCGTTCATCAATTCATCGAGTCGTTTGCGCAATTCCAGATAGACTTCCGGAACATGCTGCGAGGTGATCCGGCTTTGGTCGAACATCGTTTTTTCAATATCGGCCCGCTGCTTGCTTTTCAAGTCTTCCAAGGAGATATCCACTCCGAACCGGCTCTTGGCCCAGTCGACGAGTCCTTCCCGGTCGTAACGTCGACCTTGGGCGTCGTTGATCGTGAAATGATACAGGCCGCCGAGCACGGGAAACTGAACTTCCTTGTCCCGGTATTTTTCGTGCGTCAGATCGATGATCTTTTCCAGCAATTCGGTCCCGTCCATTTCCTTGGCTTTAGGGAAGTCGAGTACGATGTCGAATTTGTTTTTGAGCCATGCCAAAGCCGTTTTCAGGCCGTAATTCGGGTCGAGCAAATCCTTCCCGGCGGAAAGATCGACGTTATTGATGAATTTATGCGCCTTCTCGATCAAGGTTTCGGCAAGGTCTTCCCGTTTGATCTTTTTCAGGTCCCGGTCCGTGTAACCGGTGTGCCACATCAGATTCGACCACTTCGCCAGGTTCTGCCAGTTCCAATCGTCCGGATCACCGTCTTCAGGTAAATCTTCTTCGATCTTATCCAGGACCAACGATTCGGACATCCGTCGCGCATGGTCGAGGGCGAATTCCTCGGCCTGCTGGAAGTCCATACCCCGGAAATCGCGGGGCTCGAACAGGATTCCGTTGAGCCGGGCGGCGGTCCAGGCGGCAAACGAGGCGGCTTCGTAATCCTTGCCGAGAAACTCGCCCAAATGCTGACGTACCTGGGCTTCGATCATCTCCAAAATACGTTCTTTCGTGTTGGCCCCGTCAAGAATCTGTTGCCGGTAGCCGTACACGCTTTTCCGTTGGAAGTCCATGACTTCGTCGTATTCGAGCAGGCTTTTCCGGACCTCGAAGTTCCGTTCTTCGACTTTTTTCTGGGCGCCTTCGATACGGCGGCTGACCATCTTGCTTTCGATCACCTGGCCTTCTTCCATGCCGAGCATGGTCATGATGCGTTTGACCCACTCGCCGGCGAAAACGCGCATGAGATCGTCTTCGAGCGACAGGAAAAACCGGCTCGTGCCGGGATCGCCCTGCCGGCCCGTCCGCCCGCGAAGCTGGAGGTCGATTCGTCGTGCTTCGTGACGTTCGGTACCGATGATGTGCAAACCGCCGCGCTGACGAACGACGTCGCCTTCGGCTTTCATCTGTTCTTTCTGTTCGATTTCGTCGATCTTGGCGATCCAAACGTCCCGGGGCACGTCGAGCCGGGTGGGGTAATGCTCTTGGAAAATCCCCCAGGCCATCGCTTCGGGATTGCCGCCGAGAATGATGTCCGTTCCACGGCCTGCCATGTTCGTGGCAATGGTCACCGCACCTTGCCGACCCGCCTGGGCGACGATTTCCGCTTCACGTTGGTGGTGTTTGGCGTTAAGGTCGGCGTGCTTAATGCCCTTTTGATCGAGCATCCGGGAAATGAGTTCGCTCTTTTCAATGGACGTGGTTCCGACGAGAATGGGTCGGCCTTTGTAGGAAATGCTTTTGATACTCTTCCGCTCGACCCATTCGGGTTTCTTCGAGCCTTTCGGGACGATTTCCACGCGATCGTCTTCTTCCCGGGTAATGGTGCCCCAGACTTCGTCGTCGCCGCCGAGTTCGAGCACGTCCCATTTGTGGGTCTTTTCGATTTCCTGGACGATGGCGTTGTATTTTTCTCTTTCCGTGCGATAAATCGCGTCGATGTAATTGACCCTCTTGAGCGGCCGGTTCGTGGGCATCGCGATCACATCGAGTTTGTAGATCTTCCAGAATTCGGAAGCCTCGGTCATGCCGGTCCCCGTCATGCCGGAGATTTTATCGTACAGCTTGAAGAAATTCTGGAGCGTGATGGTCGCCAGGGTTTGATTTTCCTCTTTGACTCGGACGCCTTCCTTCGCTTCCACGGCTTGGTGAAGTCCGTCGCTCCAATTCCGGCCCGGCATGGCCCGGCCCGTGAATTCGTCGACGATCACGATTTCGTCGCCCTGGATCATGTAGTTGACGTCTTTTTTGTATAGATAATGGGCCTTGAGCGAATTGTCGATCAAATGCGGCCATTCCATGTTGCCTGCGGTGTAAAATGATTCCACGCCGGCCAGTTTTTCCGCCTTCCGGACGCCCGTATCGTTCAGGTGCGCGGAGTGCTCCTTCTCGTTGACTTCGAAGTCGACGTCCTTGGTAAGCTGGCGGGCGATCTTGTCGGCCACGGAGTACCGGGTCACGTCGTCATGGGCGGGCCCGGCAATGATCAGCGGTGTTCGGGCTTCGTCGATGAGAATGTTGTCGACTTCGTCGATGATCGCGAAATTCAACTTGCCCTGGACCTGTTGGTACTGCGGCGGGTATTTATCGTCGCCCTTGGCCGCGAATTTCATGTTATCGCGGAGATAGTCGAAGCCGAATTCGTTGTTCGTGCCATAAGTAATGTTGCACTGGTACGCTTTCTGACGGTCGTCGGCGGGCATGTTGCTTTGGATGGCCCCGACGGTGATGCCCAGCGACATATAGAGCGGGCCCATCCATTCCATGTCGCGGCGGGCCAGGTAGTCGTTGACCGTAACGACGTGAACTCCTTTGGCTTCCAGCGCGTTCAGGTAGGCGGGCAGCGTGGCGACGAGGGTTTTTCCTTCGCCGGTCATCATTTCCGCGATATTGCCGCTGTGCAGGACCATGCCGCCAAGGAGCTGGACGTCGTAATGTCGAAGTCCCAGCACACGCCGTCCAGCCTCACGGCATACGGCAAACGCCTCCACGAGCAAATCATCCAGCGTTTCGCCTTCATCCAGCCGGCGACGAAACTCGTCGGTCTTCGCCCGAAGCTGCTCGTCTGAAAGCTTTTGCATCTCCGGTTCCAAGGCATTGATCGCTTCGACCCGAGGTTGGAGTTTCTTGAGGTACCGAGTATTGGCGGCCCCGAAGACAGATGTGATTTTCGATTCAACCCACCGGGTGAGCCCATTGAAAAAATCCCCGACGGCGTCAAAGAGGCGTTCGAAAAATTCCATGAAAGTTGGTCGAAATATAGTAGCTTGATAGAATCGGTAAAGTTGGAAAATCCCCTATGATAAGGATTTTGTAAAGTCTACCGCGCTACAAAAGTTCGGTCAAGGGCGCGACGAGAGAGGATTGCAATATCCAGAATGGTAGAGAAAAGACAGACATTGCCGCCCAGCGATCGGCAACGTCGAAACCACATAGAGCTTACCGGCGAAAGTGTTACATCATCGGAAACGCCTTACGCGGCGATCTTGGCGGGACGGCTCCTTCGGGCACAGGATCGCCGGGATTCCAGGATTTTTTCCATTCGTCGTCTTCAGGTTTTTTGGCGTCCTCTCGGGCCTGCCACTCCTCTTGGAGTTTTTCCATTTTCGCGGGCCACTCCGCGACGATCTTTTCGAAGCGGGCCAGTTGCTCCGGCGTCAGGATTCCGTGAACGCGGGCCGTGATCCGATTTTTGAGTTCAAGGGATTTTTCCATCCGTTTGCCCATGACGTCACTCAGCTCCGTCATCAGCTTCTCCTGCTCTTCTTTACTTATCTCCCTCGCATTGTTTATTTTTACGGCGATCGCTTTGAAATCTTCTAAAAGCGACAGGGTATTTCCCTGAATTTCCCGTCGGAATTCGTCGTGAATCTTATCCAATTCGGTCTGCTGTCCCTCGGACAGATCAAGGGCGTGATAGGCATTGAGATTCGGGCATAGGGCGTCTTTCGGAGAAGACGACAGGCCGCCGAATAGTTCCATTTCGTTGAGCGTTTGCTTCTGCTGCGGCGTCAATACCTCGTCAAGGGCTGCTTGCTGAAGCTCAAGGGTGTATCGGAGACTGTCCCGGAATTCGACTTCCAGGGCTGCCGCGTTCTCTTCGGACAGGGCGTCGAAGCCGGGCAAACGCTCCCAGGATTGGTAAGCCGTACTGCTTAACCCTTCTTCAACTTCGTTTTGCTTCAGGGCCAGGCGTGCGATTTGTTCGGGTGTCATTTCCAAGGCGGCCTGGTACAAGGCTACCTCTTTCTCGTCACCCTGAAATCGATTGTAGGTCATATTGCCTCGAATACCGGCGTCGATGAATTCCTCCACGGCAACGTTCAAGACAAAGCCGAAGGTCTTTTCGGAAAGCGGAAAAACGGTTTCTTCTCCATTATCTCCGTTTTGGATGCCCATCCAGCCGCTGCCGTCCGGGTTCATGCCGATACTGTGTTTCTGGGCGCAAAGCCGGGAAGAAACCGAGAGCGCAATCATCAATACGACGACGAACAAAACACGAGCCTTCATGACCAATCTCCCGTTATTCGTACAAAAAACCTTGAGGCCGAAAATGGCAAGACGTTACCCGGTGGGCAATGTAGCACAAAACCTTTTTTACCGCAACGGCATTTTTTACGGTTCAATCGCCCCGACGGACTCGGCGGCGGCCGAAGTCGATGCGGCGCAGGAGCACGTCCAACACGAACAGAAATGCAGCGACCGTGAGAAGATACGGCCAAAGCGGCGTGGCCCGGCGGGCCGTGCGAATGGGGTCCGGCTCGAACAAACTTCCGGCGTCCGGTTCGTAAATGCCGCCGGTGGACGCGGCCAAACGCTGCAAAAGCTCCTCATTGGTGGGTCGCAATCGCAGTTCGTCCGGATAGCCGACCATGAGCCCCCGGGACTGGTTCAGGATGTTCTTTTCGCCCACGGTCAGCGTCGACTGGAGATGAAAGCCGCCCCGCTGGTCGGTTTTGACCTCGGCTTCATATCGGCCCGGCGCGGTCGGCGTGAGCGTGATTTCCTCCCGGGACAGATCGGGCCGAATCACCGTGGTTTTCCCTTCGGCTTCGTTAATGAATAGGTCGGATTCATCGACCACGTCCACGGTCAAATGTACGCCGCCGGAGGTGGGCGTGATTTCGATCATCGAGCCCCGCTGGTCCGACTTACGCATCGCCTGCCGGATGACCTGGGCCCAGAATTTCGAATAGCCGGGCCAGGTCAACCATTCGGCCCCCCATCGGCTTTTCGCATCGCTGGTGAACGCCACGGAAACGCCCAATCCGTAGCGCCACCAAACCAAAAGCGGCTCACCCGTTTCCGTGGCCAGGATGAATTGGCAGGTCGGTTTGGGCCGGGTCACGACGAAGCCCAGAAGCGGCGGAGCCGAATCGATGTCCACATCGGCCAGCACCATCGTCGGCGTGACCACCACGGGCACGAAGGGCATTTCATGGATGGCCGACTTGCTCGCCGTGACGGTTTCCTTGGCGAAAATCTGTGGAATCGCCTGGGGATCCTCGCAAGAATAATGCCGCCCTTTTCCGTTCTCGGCGATTATCTTGAGCAGTTCGTTATCCGCGTCGCCCACGCCGACGGTTGAGACCGTAATACGGTCGTTGGCCATCTGCCGCACAATGCCTTCGAAGTCGCCGGGCTCGCTGTGTCCGTCGGTGAGCAGGATGACATGCTTGAGTTTGGCCGAAGACCGACGAAGCTGGTCATGAGCGTCGACCAAACCGGGGTAAATGCTTGTTCCGCCCGCGGCTTCGATGGTCGAAATAGCCGAGTTGATGATTCCCGTGGACGCCGCGCTTTGCATGGGACACACCACGTAACTGGCGTGGTCGAAGGCGATCACGGCCGTGAAATCCCGGGGCGAAAGCAGTTCGACCGCGCTTTTGGCCGCGTCTTTGGCCAGTTCCATTTTCTGTCCGCCCATCGAGCCGCTACGGTCGATCACCAGGCACATCGCGATGGACGGCTTTTCCTTTTCCTTTTCGAAATCGCTGCGGACGGGCAGGATTTCCTCGATGGGCGTTTTGTAATAACCGCCGAGCCCGAAAGACTGTTCGCCGCCGAGCATGATGAGCCCGCCGCCGAGGTCGCTTAAATAGGTTCGGAGCAAATCCATCTGGTGCATCGTCAGGGCCGTGGCGGGCACGTTGGAGAGGATCACGGCGTCGAAATTGTCCAGTTCGTCCAGCGTGCGCGGCGCTCCCTCGGCGGGCCGGACTTCCGCCGTGATTTCCTGTTCCCGCAGCGCGGAAACGAGGTCCCGAATCGTCCGGGGCTCGCTTTCCACGATCAGCACCCGGGGCTTGCCGCCGACGAACAGCAAACCGGAAGCCCGGTTGTTGTCGAGGATCGAATCGTCTTTCGATTCCACGGTCGCGGAAAATTCCTGCTGCCGCTGGTCGTCCACGGATTGCTTGAACCGGAAAACATTTTCGCCGGTTTTCAGCGGCTTGGTTTCCTCGATGACTTTGAAGGGGCCGCGATAAAGCGTGATCACGGCATCGGTTTCGACGTTACTTTGGATCACGATTTCCAGGAAGAACGGCTCGCCCTGCCGAACCTGGGTGGGCAGCCGGACTTCGGCGAGCTGAACTTCCGGCGCCACGGGTCCAGGCAGCGGAACGGTGGAGACGGGCACGCCGCCGCGCACGGCCGCGCTGAGAATGTCGCCGGCGGTTTCGTTGCCGTCGCTGAGCAGGACCAAATGGGGCACGAACCGGGGCGGAATCAACGCCAAGGCGGGCTCCATGGCCGAGGCGATATTCGTCCCGCCCCGCCAGGTGAGTTCGGCCTCTGATGTTTCCGGCGATGTTTCCGAAGTGTCTTCTTCAGAAGCATCCAGATCGCCGAGGTGACAGGATGCTTTGGGCGTCGTGGCGAAGGGAACGATCAAAAGAGGCGTCTTTCCGGCAACCGCCTGGGCGTCTTCCAGGAACAGCCGAGCCTTTTCGGAAGCGTCCGGGTCCACGCTCCGGCTTTGGTCCAGGAGGAAGACGACCATGCGTTCCCGGGTCGGCGAAAGCAGTGTGAGCCCGGCCAGCGCGAGCACGATGAGTATCAAAAGCACCAAACGCACCGCCAGTGACACCCGTCGTTGCACGAGCGAGAAATCAATCAGGGAATAGCGAAATCCCCAGACGAGTACCGCCGCAAGCAATAGCCCGAACAGAAATTTAGGATGAGTCAGCTCAAGGGACATTTTTGGGGGGAATAAAATAATGAATAGTAGCCGGGAAATAATGGTTCCCCTATTTTCAATTTTCAATTCTTCGCTCAATCCACCCAGCGGCGTTGGTACAAGAACCACTCCAGCGTCGTCATGCCCAAGGCGAACAGGGCGAGCCAGAACCATATGGGCCGCACGCCGGTTCGCAGTGCCGCGACGTCATGTGACTGGACATGAAAATTCTCGGGGGCCCGCCGCAAATTGCTCTCTTCGGTACTGGCAAGATTGCATGCAATCCGGACTAAAACGGGCTCCGAGTCCTGGGCATTTTGGCCCGGTTCCAAAATCTGCCACACGCCGCATTCAGGCAGTGTGCCCAGCGAAACCTGGCCCGATTCAACGGGGAAAATCTGCCGGAATCCCGAGGGCGAAACCAAAACCACCTCGCCCCGGTCCGTTTTCAGTGCCAAACGGACCGGCTCTCGCGTGTCATACGCCTTTTCCAGTTCGCCGCCGCTGCCCCGGAACTGCTGCAATGCCTGTGAAACCATGATCGGAAACGCCGTCCGGAGCGCCAAATCGCCCTGAGTCAGATCGGCCGTCAGAAGTACCACGCTCCGCTCCGGCTGTTGCCAGTGAACGAAAATCGGCGACGCTTCCGGCGTTTCGGCCAGCACGGTGAAACCGCTTTTACCTTCCGGCTCTTTCGGCACCAGGCTCCGGGCTCCGCGCACCGTCAGATTGAGCAGATGCACGAACTTCATCAGGGGCGATTCGCCGTCCTCTTTCGCCACAATGGGCGGTATTTGCATCTCAGCCAGCGGGCTGCCCAGATCGAACATGTCGCAGCCGCTGCGTGGATCGACGATAAGCACGTTTCCCCGCGGAATCCGCTCCGGGACGGTCCGGTGCAACACGAGCACGGCGTCGTCGGGCACCACGGCTGGAATTTCGCTCGGAAAAAGCAGCGTGACATTCGGCTGCGATTCCAGCACTTTCCGGAGAAAGAAATCTTCCTCGCCGCAAACGAGGATCCGCTGAGTCTGCCGCTCCGCAAGAAAGGCTCGGGCTTCGTTGTCCACGGGAAATGGGTCGGCCGGCGCTCCTTCAACGGGGTTCAGTCGTGCCCGAAGCAGCCCGCCCAGCGGCGTGGCATCCCGTATGATTCGCGTCTGCGGCACCCCAGGCTCCAGAGTCAGCGGAATCACATCGACAACACGGTCGCCCAGTTCGATCTCCAATTCCGCCCGAGCGGGTTTTTCGCCGTAATGGATCACCTCGGCCAAGACTTCGTACCCAACGGCGTCCCCCAGCGACCGCCGGGGCTGAAACCGCGTGATGCCCATATTGTCCAGCGGCTCGCCCACGGGGAAGAAGAACACGCCGTCGGTGGGGATATCCGTCGTCTCGGGCAATCCGGTCGCGGTGTAGACCAGAATTGTCGAATCCTCCTCACCGACGACAAGTTGTCGGGCCAGCTCGATCGTTTCACCCAGCGCCGTGGGATAATCCGTTGTGGGAATCGCTTCCACGCCGCGGCGCAGCGTACCCAAATGGTCCGTAAACCCGACGACGATCCGAGGCTGCCCGCCGGCGGTGAGCACGGCCGTCTGTCGGGCCACCTCGGTTGTCCCGAGCAATCGCTGGAGTTCGGCCTTCGCTTGTTCCAATCGGCTTCGGGACGACGAGGGCGACCGGGCGTTCATCCCGGCGGAATTGTCAACGATCACCACACAGCGAGCCGGTTTCCGCTGGGAATCGGGCACGAAATCCAGGACGGCACTGACAAGCAAGCCGAGAAAAGCCAAGCTCAAAAGCAACGAAATCAAATGACGAAGCTGTCGCCAAAAAGATCGGGATCGCCGCTCTTCGAAAACCTGCTGCCAAAAAATCGTCGTCGACACCGGCTCCTGGCGGAGCCGTATCTTGAGAATGTAGAAAAGGACAATCGGAACCGCCAGGAGGAAAAGCCACCAAGCGATCGGATTCAGGGGCGACATGTTTTATAAAATACGAGCGGACTCATTGTTTTTCGTGAACGGCGGTTTGCAGAATCCTCCCAGTATAACCCCGGCAAGCTCGGGAAACCAGTCAACTTGCCCCGACTTTTTTCGTCGGACAATTCCGTGGTCTCGTTTGACAGTTCGGGAGGTTTATGGGAGACTGATGTTTCGTCCGGACCACCCCCATTCTTCACTCCCTACCGTTTCCATGTCGGACTATATCCACGTCGACGTTCATTCCGCCCAGAGTTCGAAGAAGCCCGGTATGCCTTGCGGTGATATGTTGGCCACGATCCGCAACAATACGGGCACCACGGTTATCTGCGCCGATGGTATCGGGTCGGGTATCCGGGCTCACATCGCGGCCCAAATGTGCGTGTCCCGCCTCACGGAATCCTTGGACAAGGACATTTCCCTGCGAAAAGTCTTCACGTCCGTGGCCACGACCATGCAGGCCAATCGAGATCCGTCGAAGCCTTTTGCGGCGTTCAGCGTTGCAAGAATCCGGTCCGACGGCAACGCGACCGTGTTCACCTACGACGCCCCGCCACCGATCCTCGTGAGCCGACAAGGGGCCACGGCTTTGGCCAATCGACCCTTTCCACTGCCCGGCGGAATGGCCCAGGAAAGCAATTGCCAGCTCGAAACCGGCGAAGGAATCCTGCTCATGAGTGACGGAATCACCCAAGCGGGCATCGGTTACGGACCTAATACGGAATGGACTACCGAGGGCGTACTCCGGTTCATCAACGAACGGGTCGCTTCCCGGATCAAATTTTCGCTCTTGCCGGAAATCCTGCACAAAGAGGCCGTGACCCGCTGGGCCGGTGTTCGGGACAAATCCGTTACGGCCGTTCCCGCGAGGAAACCGACCGGCGGAATTTTTTCGCCCTACTCGCCGGATGCCGCCCATCAGGCCACGACTCCCCGAGTTCATAAAGTCGTCGGCGACGATTGCAGTGTCCTTTTGGCCCTCTGTCGGGTCGGGCAAACGGTCAACATTTTCACCGGGCCCCCCGCCGACAAGGAGCGAGATATCGACGCGATCAAGCGGTTCCTGCGTTTACCGGGCCTGAAAATCGTTTGCGGCGGTACCACGGCTAAAATCGTCGCCAAATACCTGAACGTCCCGTTGCAAATGGAACAAGACCCCGTAAGTACGATTACGCCGCCACGCTACGCCATCAAGGGAATCAACCTCGTCACCGAAGGCGCGGTCACGCTCAACCAGGTTTACAACGTTCTGGACGAAGACATTTCCCGGCTCAACGAGGACAGTGGCGTGACCGAACTCCGGCTCCTTTTAGGCGTTGCGGACAAGCTGAACCTGATCGTCGGCGGCGCGGATAACACGGCCAATGAAGATATTTCCTTCCGCCAACGTGGCGTGCTTTCGCGTAAAGTTCTCGTCCCCCTTTTGGCCAACAAACTGCGGGAGGAAGGCAAACTCGTCAACGTAGAGTATGTTTGACCCATCGCGAGCCGGGGATGTAGCGTAGCCCCCGGAGTTTCCACGAGCACTCAATCCCGTTATAATGGGGCGGTCCCCTTCCACCGAACGCAATACCACAGCAAACGATTCACGCATGAACAATCTCGTCAGCCAGTTCCAGCAGCGTATCGAAGATAAAACCGCCACGATCGGCATCATCGGTCTGGGCTACGTCGGCTTACCGCTCATCAGGGCTTTTATCAAGGCAGGCTTCAAAACCATCGGATTCGAATTAGACGCCAAAAAAGTCGACATGCTCAAAGCCGGACAAAGTTATATCGCACACATTCCCTCGGAGTGGATCGGCCAGTACGTCAAGGACGGCCATTTCGAGCCGACGGCCGATTTGACCCGCCTATCCGAGCCCGATGCCCTCTTGATTTGCGTACCCACGCCGCTGAATGAAAGCAGGGACCCCGATTTGTATTACGTCGAGTCGACCACGGAATCCGTTGCGAAAACACTCCGGCAGGGTCAGCTTGTCGTCCTGGAAAGCACGACGTACCCCGGAACGACTCGCGACGTCATGCTCCCGATTCTGGAACTCAGCGGCCTGAAAGTCGGTACCGATTTCTTTCTGGCCTACAGTCCCGAACGGGAAGATCCGGGCAATCCCGACTTCACCGCCGAAGGCATTCCGAAGCTCGTCGGTGGCATGGATAAAGCGTGCGGCCTGTTGGCCTCGGCCCTATATTCCAAAGCGATTTCGAAGGTCATCCCGGTTTCTTCCTGTGAAGTCGCCGAGGCGGCGAAGATCGTCGAGAACACTTATCGTTGCGTGAACATCGCCATGGTGAATGAACTCAAGGTGATTTTCGACCGCCTGGACATCGATGTTTGGGAAGTCATCGACGCGGCCAAGACGAAGCCCTTCGGATTCCAGGCGTTCTATCCCGGACCGGGTCTCGGCGGGCATTGCATCCCGATCGATCCGTTCTATTTGAGCTGGTGTGCTCGAAAGGCGGGGCTCACGACCCGGTTCATCGAATTGGCCGGTGAGATCAATACGTCCATGCCGCTGCATGTCGTTCGCCGGGTGACCGACGCCTTGAACGACCGAAGTAAACCTCTTAAGGGCAGTCGGATTTGCGTACTCGGCGCGGCGTACAAAAAAGACGTCGACGATCCGCGGGAAAGTCCGTCGTTTGAATTGATCGACCGTTTAATCAAAAAAGGCGCGATCGTCACCTACAACGACCCGCATATTCCATCGCTCCCGAAGATGCGGCACTGGCCCGACATCCCCGCCATGGAAAGTTCGCCGCTCACGCCGGAATTCCTCGCCGCGCAGGATTGCGTCCTGATTTCCACGGACCATTCGGCGTACGATTACGAATGGATCGTCCAAAATTCTCCGCTCATCGTCGACTGCCGCAACGCGACCGGCAAAGTGAAAACCAACCGGGAAAAGATCGTCAAAGCCTAAAAGCGGGAGGGCAGAGGACAGACGACATAGAACCTGAACTCCATTTTCAATCTCCTTCCCCATGCGACTCCTGATTCTGTTCGTGTTGGTTTTCATGGCGCAGACCGTTCATGCCGTGACGGGGCCCGGTAAATTCCGACTCTGGCTTTACATCCAAACGAATCTGCTGGTCGAGGAAAACTTGGAGAATAATCTGGCCCTAATCGACCGGGCCGCCAAGGCCGGATATACGGGCGTTTTGCTCGCCGACAGCAAGTTCTGCCGCTGGGATCAACTGCCCGGCCGTTACGCCGGAAACGTCAAACGCTTCCGGGAGGAATGCCGTCGGTTGAACCTGGAACTCTTCGCCGCGGTCTGTCCGATCGGTTATTCGAACGATCTGCTGAGCCAAGATCCGAATCTGGCCGAAGGTTTGCCCGTTCACGACGCTCCGTTTGTCGTCCAAAGCGGCAAACTCGTCCCCGAACAGCCCGCCGAACCGATTCTGAAAAACGGCGATTTCGAAGCCGGCCACCGCAACGGCACACCGCTGGGCTGGGGATTCGTCGACGGTCCCGGTACGGTCAGTATTCTTGACACGGAAATTTTCGGCGAGGGAAAACAGTCGCTCCGGATGCGCGATATCGGCCCCGACGAAGCGCGAAACGGTCGGGTGATGCAGAAGATCGCCGTGAAACCGTTTCAATATTATCGCGTTTCCGTTCTCGTCAAAACCGAGAACTTCGAATCCACGTCCGCGATGAACGTTACCGTGCTCGGAACCGATGGCCGATCGCTGAACTATCACATGCCCGCGGTGGCGCCGACGCAGGACTGGAAACGCGTCGATGTAACCTTCAACAGTCTGGAAAACGAGTCGGTCAACGTCTATTTCGGCACCTGGGGGGCCCGCCGGGGCACGGTTTGGTGGGACGACGCCCGCGTGGAACCGGCCGGGCTGGTCAACATTCTCCGCCGGGAAGGTTCGTCCGTTCGGGTCCGAAGCGACGACGAGACCGAATTCACCGAAGGCCGGGACTTCGAGCCGTTGGTCGACCCTTTGTTGGGCAACGATCCCTATGAAGGCTGCTACACCGCCTGGCATGAAACGCCGACGATCAAGATTCCACAGGATAGCCGTCTCAAAGAAGGGCGGCGTGTCTGGATTTCCTACGAGCACGCCTCAATCATTTACGGCGAGCAGGTCGGCTGCTGCTTTGCGCACCCGAAAACCCGGGACCTTCTCCGTCGGCAAATCGAGCAGGTTACAAAACACGTCGACCCCGACGGGTTTTTCATGTCGCATGACGAAATACGGCAAGGCGGCTGGGATGAAAATTGCACGAAAAACGGCAAAACGCCCGCCGAACTTCTGGCCGAAAACGTCGCTTTTTGTGCGGAAACGATCCGATCTGTTGCGCCGGGTAAGGAAATTGGCGTTTGGTCCGATATGTTCGACCCAACGCACAACGCTCGGAAAGACGGGTTTTATTATCTCGTCAAAGGGCAGGGGCCCTGGTTCGGCTCTTGGGAAGGGCTGCCGAAAGACGTGATCGTCGCCAACTGGAATTCCGACCCGGCCCAACGCAAGGCGTCCCTGGAACATTTCGACAAACGGGGCCACCCGCAAATCCTCGCCGGATATTACGACGCTGAGCCCGTGGAAGAAGCCCTGCAAAGTTGGATGCGGGACGCCGCCGGTTGCCGGAATCTTCAAGGCGCGATGTACACGACCTGGCGAGGCGATTATCGACATGTCGAACGTTTTGCCGAAACGGCCAAGAAAGCGGCAAACGGCAAATGAGCCGGAATTTGAAATGCACATCGATTCACGGAACGAACTTATTGATCGCCCTTCAAAAATACATTCGATGAACAAAACGCCGTTTTTCATTGCCTCACTCGTGTTATCGTTCGCGTTTCTCACAAACATTGTTTTTGCGCAAAAACCGGAAACCGTGCGATGCGATGTCACCCGGGATCTTTGGATTTCCAGCGTCCCTGGCGAGGAAGACGGAAACAACGGAAAGTCGCCTCGGTTGAAACTCAAGGGCTACCAGGAATTTTCGCTCCTCGATTTCGACCTTTCCGCCGTAAAAAACCGCAGGATTCACAAGGCAACGCTGCATGTCAAAATTTCCGGACAGGAACGTCTTTATCGTGTCGGCGTGAGTTCACTCGGCTCGGAGTGGATCGAAGGAGCCGGCTCGTCTTACGCCAAGAATTCGGGCGCGTCGTCGTTCCGACTGCAAACCACGCCCGGCAGTCCTTGGACCACGCAGCCCGGCTATTCCGACGTAACCCGGGTCATGTTCGGGCAAGGCGGAACCCTTTGGTCGCACGCCGACGCCACACCGCCCGATAGCGAAGGTTGGCAGACAATCGACGTGGACACGAAAGTCGTTGCCGCCCGTTTGGCCGGGCTCAGCTACGGTTTTGTCGTCTTTGACGATACCGGAACGGAAATTCGCCGGGACGCCGATGATCCGGAAAAAGTCGTGTTCCGGCCGTTCCCGAACCGCTTCTTTTACAGCCGGGATCAAAACGCGGCCTCGGCTCCATACCTGACGCTGGAAACGCAACCGCAAACCCCGGAACCCGCGCCGCAATCGATTCGAAACATCAAATCCGACACGGAAAATCTGGCGCCGGGACAGGCTGTTTTGACTTGGGAGATCCCCGCCTTGGACGATTGCGACACGCTCGGATTTATCGTCCGATTAAACGGCGAGGAACTCCCCCGGTTCGCGATCCCCGTGCCCGATTTTGCCGCGATAAATTCGCCGCAAACACTGACCATGCCGCTACGTGATCTTTCGCAAAATCCCGGCGAAAACGTATCCGTGCAAATCATCCCCGTGAACCGCGAGGGCATCCGGGGACAATCCGGCACACTGTCCTTTTCGCTTTCCAAGACGCCGAAACCGCTCACGATCCCGGAAATTTCAAAACAAAAATTCCGGGATCATCCGAACACACCGTCGCCGACGCTCGCGGGCCTCGACGTTTCGGTGATCGACGAACTCGATAAAACGACCGCCGACGGTTCGCTCATTCCGCCGCGACCGGACGACTATTTCGCGCAAAATCACCTCTGGCAAATCGATGACGACGGAATCTACGAAATCCGGCTCGATTCTTTACGCAACGAATTCGTCGCCTTCCAAATCCGGCTCACGGGGAAGAAAAACGGTGTGCGGCCCGGGCTGACATGGAAAACGCTCGGCAATGACGCCCCGAAAACGGAATTTTATCGTTTCGAATACGTCGATTCACCCAAAGGAAAAATCGCCGATCCGATGATTCCTTTGGGAAACACGGCGATAGACGTCGAAGGACACGAAACGATTTACTGCGAAATATTCGTTCCGAAAAACGCCGAACCCGGATTGCATGAAGCGACGCTCCGGATTGCCGACGACTCCGACACGCTGGATATCCCACTGTGTCTAACGGTCGGAAACGCGGAATTGCCGGATCGGCTCGGCTTTTTACCCGAGATGAATTGTTACAGTTTGCCGCAAAACGAGCGGGACTATTACCGGTTGGCCCAGGTTCACCGAACCTACGTCAACCGCGTTCCCTATTCCCACGGAGGTGTGGTCGCGAAAGGTTGCGCGCCGCATTGGAACGCCGAGACACGGACCTTCGATTGGACCGATTGGGACCGCCGTTTCGGACCCTGTTTCGACGGCAGCGTATTTGCCGACCTGCCGCGCGGCGCAATTCCCGTGGAGGCGTTCTACCTGCCGCTGCACGAGAATTTCCCGGCGGATATTTTTAAGCATTATTCGAGCAAAAACGAAGGCAACGACTGGGCCGGCGAGGTTTTGCCGCCCGTTTACGCCGAAGAATTCAAGGCCGGCTGCCGGGCCGCGGCCGAACATATGAAGACGAAATACCCCACGGGAACCTGCTTTCATTTCTTTCTGAACAACAAATCCGACTATAAACGCAACGGCTGGAGCCGGGCCGGCTCGATGTGGCTTTTGGACGAGCCCGCGGCCTACCGGGACTTTGACGCCCTGCGGTATTTCGGGTTGCTGTTCCGAGAAGCGAACGAGACGGTAAAAGCCCCGATTCATTTTCGCTGCGATATTTCCCGACCCCAATGGCAGCGGGAATCCCTGGACGGTCTCATGGGCGTGAATGTCGTCGGCGGCGATACGTTCCGGCGTTTCAACCGGCTCATTAACGATCGGAAGGACCGCTTCGACGAAATCGTGTACGTTTACGGGACGACCTGCAAACCCGAGGAAGGCGCCGTCCAGCCGGTCGCGTGGTGTCTCGACGCCTGGACGCTCGGCGCGGACGGATTGGTGCCCTGGCAGACCGTGGGCAGCGAGGAATCCTGGACGAAATCGGACGAGCTGGCCCTGTTTTATCCGGGCCGGGAAGGCACGCCGCCTGTCGTTGCGTCCCATCGACTCAAAGCGTACCGACGGGGTCAGCAGGACGTCGAGTATTTGATTCTGTTCCAGGAAAAGAGCGGCGCGCCCCGCTGGCAGATCGCGGAAACGGTTCGGCAAACGATCCCGCTTGCTCCGCGGCGCCGAATCACCTATAGTGAGGATGCCGGTACGGAAATCTACTCGGACCTGACACCGACCGATCTCTGGCAACTGCGTACTCGTCTTCGTTGATTCGGCTTCCTTCAAGCGGCCTGGGCGGGATCGGACGCCATTTCGTCGTTTGGCCCCGCGTTTTCCATATTTTCCATCGCTTGGTCGATGCGATCGCTTTGCTCACGCTGCAGTTTGGCTTTAGCCCAGTCGTCCAAAATGGAACTGGCTTGTCGATCCAGGTCGGCAAGTTGCGCCAAGAGCTGATTGTGACGCTCATCCAGTTCCAGAAGTCGGTTTGTCGGGTCTGTCATGGTTTCTTCCTCGATCAAAAGTCTCAAAAATCAATCCTACCCACTCCACGGATGGAGGGCGCGGACGGTTCTTGTGTCTGTCATTGAGATCGACGAAAGAGCGGCGGTATAATCAGCAGGAATCGAACAGGCGGAAAAAAAGACGCAATCCGGAAAGTCGACGTAAATTCGCCGGTTTCCGGATTTGCATTGCAGACAAAGTATACTGTAGGGTCAAGTTAAATGACTACAGAGACTTGGATTCCCGATGGGCGGGAGTGGCAACCGCCCCCCAAACGCCGGCAGTCGAAGGGCCGGTCCATTTGTGACCTTCACCGGTATTACCCAGTTCTTCGCCCAGTTTTTTGGTGACATCACCGCAATCAATGGTTTCCGAAATGAACTTTACGGCACCATCGCACATGCTGGAGACGACTCCTCCGGCATGGTAGCTGCTAGCCGAGAGAACATAGGCTTTCTTCGTGTCGTCGTTGTCACGACGACACGAAGGTTGGTTCGGCGGCAAAGCGGCATTAAAGCCGGTGAAGGGAAATCGGGCGTCCATCCATCGGTGCCCTTTGTGCGGTCCGGCGGCCGTTCCGGTGACCATTCCGTCGGTTCCACGGTATGAAGAACAATTACTGGCCGCTTGACCGTGAATACCGGCATTCGCAACGATCCCGCCCAAAATGGAGTTGTCGCTGTCGTACTTGGAGATGCAGGATTCGGAGAAACACACGGTGTTGCTCAAACCATCGGCAATGGCTGAGAAGTCGCGGTCATTCCATTTGGTGGTCTCGTTATTTTGCCAAGATGTTCGAAAAACGCCACGGGGGTTGACATATTCCCCCCAAGCCCAACCGATAATCCAGTCGCCCATATTAGCCCGATAGTTGGTTCGTCCTGTGTCGGTTTGCCCCGGTGCGAGCCGTGCCAATCCATCCGAGGGACAGTGGAGGGCGCTGACGTTCAAACTGGCGGGTGACAAACCGCCACTGTTGGTGTAGGAACCGTTATCCACACGAACCAGTCGCCCTTTTTCGTAGCGAGCATCACCCGTGGGGTAAGGGTCGATAGCAGCCACATTTGAACAGCCCGACGCGATTTCTTCGTAGGCCGCGTTCATTTCGTAAAACGGCAACAGACAAACCCAGACGCTGTAAACGTCGACGACATCAACTCGCGTCGTTCCGGCCGGTTTCTGTTTGTAGGCGACCCACATGGAGTCGTAGCCGTTGGCCGGAATACGGTTGTGGGTGTCATGGAAATTGTGGAAAGCGATGCCGAGTTGCTTGAGATTGTTCGTACACTGGGCTCGCCGGGCCGCTTCCCGGGCCGCCTGGACGGCAGGGAGCAGCAGTGCAATTAAGACGCCGATAATGGCGATAACGACCAAAAGCTCGACCAGGGTGAACCCGACCGCTTTGGTCTGCGTATGTGTGTGATTCATGGGATAGCTCCTGAAAAAGGTGATCAAGAATAAGACGAAGCCACACTCTCCGGATCCGTGGGATACTTGGGAGTGTGGCAAAATGAACTGGTTCAAAGCGTGCTGACTTCGCCGTGGCCCGGTGTGGCCAAGGCCCCCCAGACACCCACGGTCGAGGGGCCGGTCCATTTGTGCCCTTCGCCCGTATTGCCGAGTTCTTCGCCGAGCTTTTTGCTGAGATCGCCGCAGCTGATCGTTTCGGAGAAGAATTTGACGGCCCCGTCGCATAAGGCGGCATTCGCACCGCCGGCATGGTAGCTACTAACCGTCATGGCATGGCAATGACTGCTGTCGTTGTCGCTTGCCTGACAGGCCGGTTGATTCGGTGGAAGTGCGGCGTGAAAAACAGTGTAAGACGGATAGGCGTCCATCCATCTGTGCCCTTTTCGGGCATTGATATTGGCGGGGGTTGTTACCATTCCGTCGACACCGCGACGTGCGGCACAATTCTGGGCGATTTTCCCGTGAATATCCGTGGACCGAGCGATCGTTCCGAGAACGGTCAGGTCGCCGGAGGACGAAACGCAGGTCTCCGCAAAGGCCAAAGTGTTGCTCAAACCGTCGCTGATGGCGGAAAAGTCACGGTCGCCCCAACGGTTGGTATTACTTGACGCATTGGGTCGAAACGTACCGCGAGGCGAGGAGAACTCGCCCCACTGATAGCCGATCATCCAGTCGCCGACATTGACTTTGTAGCTGGTGCGACCGGTGGTATTCTGTTCCTTGCCAATCGTCGCATTTCGGTCGGAAGGGCAGGACAAAGCGGGGTTTTGCACTCCGGAAGGCGAACGAACACCGGTATGATAATCCCATGTGTGAACCCGAGCGATACGTCCATCACCATAACGTCCAGTATCGTCGGTAGGGTAGGCGGCAAGGGCCGCGACGGCGTCACAACCCGACCGAAGCTTGTCGTAGGTCGCCTGTTGTTCATAAAACGGCAGGAGAGAAACGAACACACTGTAACGGTCGACTTCGTTAAACGGCTCACTAGTCGTCGAGCCTTGACGAACATAGCTGATCCAATTGGTCTCGAATCCGTTGGCCGGGATATGGTTGTAGGTATCGTGAAAGTTGTGGAAAGCCAGGCCAAGCTGTTTCAATTTGTTCGTACACTGCATACGCCGGGCCGCTTCTCGGGCCGCCTGAACGGCCGGGAGCAGGAGGGCGATCAAAACGCCGATGATGGCGATCACGACCAGCAGTTCGACTAGCGTGAAGCCGAAGGCTCTCCGTTTCATCAAAATTTGGTTTTTCATGTTAAACCTCCGATAAAAAAATAAATATGAAAACTCAGGGCAAACTCTTCGATTCTTTGCCGTTGGCCGAGCCCGCGGCTCCCCAAATGCCATACATGGTCGGACCCGACCATTGGTGCGGGTGAGCGGAAATATAATTGGCCGAACCTTCACCCGGATGTTTGGTGGGGTCACCGGCGTCGATGGTTTCCGAAACAAATTTCGTTCCGCCGTCACCCATACCCACGACCACGCCGCCGGAATGGTAACTGCTGGCGCTCATGTAATTACCGTTTTCGGCACCGGTGCTATCCTCGGGAGATTGATAGATTCCCGAAGGCGAATTCGGCGGCAGAACCGTGTTGAAGCCGGTGTAAGCCATGCGGCCGTCGGCCCAGCGGGTGCCTCGTTGATTCACACCGGCCCAAGGCGTCAAGCTACCTTTGAGTTCATTGCCGGAACCCTTTTCGGTCGCGACTTTACTCGGTTTGTCCGCCGGATATTCGATCTCTGTGACAATTCCAGCGCGGTTGGTCCGGTCATCGGCGTCCCCGACGCAACTTTCCGAAAAGAAAATCGTGTTGCTGGTACCGTCCGAAACATTGGCAAAAGTGATCGGGGCATAGTTACCCGGTCCAAAAGCGCCGCGGCGTTCCCGCCAACTGTTATTGCACCAGATATCGCCGCGACAGTAGCGATAATTGCCGAAAGGTTTTCCGAATTCCGCATTCCCGCCGATTGAGTCGGAAGGACAGATCATGGCAACCCATTTGTCACGAAGCGGCGAATCAACATTACCGCTGGCGGCGACATATTGGTCCGTGCCCGTGCCGTCCGTATCGTCGACCCATGGGCAGGGAATGTATTTGTGGTCGTCTCCATCCGTTTGAGCGCCGTACTTGACCGCACTTTGTAGCGAATCGTACATGGCCGCCTGCTCCAAGAACGGGAGCAAGGTGACGAATGGCCCGTAGTGGTGGACATACTGAGCCCGAACCAAATTCGTGTTGGTGACTGTTACTCCTCCGGATGAAGGACGAATGCCCGTCCAGACCGGATCGGCGTACGAAGAGGGGATTCGGTTATGAGTGCCGTGGAAGTTGTGTACCGCAAGTCCGAGTTGCTTGACCTTGTTGATACACTGCGAACGCCGGGCGGCTTCACGAGCGGCCTGAACGGCAGGCAAAAGAAGTGCGATCAAAACACCGATGATCGCTATAACGACGAGGAGCTCAACAAGAGTAAATGCCTGCCTCGCCCCCCCCCCCCATTTTACCGGGAATTTATTATACATATCTGACTCCTCAAGAAAAATGAGAACGAAACAATCCCCGTGACCGCGTTGGCCTCGGAGCAGAAAAAACTGGAACGACTACGGTTCTATCGGACTGAACGATCTGTAAAAATCAGGTTCCATCCGCTTTTAGAGTAAAATTAAACTCATTATTCCCGGAAACAACCGTGGCACGCAGAGGGCTTTTGGATGTCTCACCATAACTTTCAGGCAACAATGACTTTGGCGTCATCACGTCGACGGTTTGACCCTCGTCGTGTTTATCTTTTTGACCCGAGGGCACCATTTCCGATTTCGTGATCGTCACAATGTATTCCCCGGGAGTCGTGCCGGCATCAGCTTTTCCCAAAAGTGTTTGCAACTTGTATTTACCACCTTCGGTCGTGATGGCGTAGGCCGGACTGCCACTTCCCGAGGTCACCGGAGAGAAGTTGATGTTTGCGCCGACAAGCGGAGAACCGTCGACATCGGTCACCGTCCCGGTCACCATGTCGGTTTTGATGGATTTGGTCCCGCCGCAGCCAGTCAAAACGGAAATCATAAACAATGCACAGAGAAAGGGTAAAAAATGGTTTTTTTTCATGAAATCTCCTATAAAAATAGACATTGAGGCCCAATGGCACGCCATCGTCCACTGGACAGACACACTGTACATTATAATACCGCCCTCCATTTAGATCAATTCTATTCTTTCCAAATTCCGCTCCTTTTTCTCAAAATTCGGTACAGCTCATCAAAATGTGCTCGCGAATAAAAATCCGAGTGTGTACTTTCCCTCTCAACCCTGTTAGAATAGGGATCACTTCGCCGGTCATGAATTGGCGTTTTTTCGCTTTTTTGTTACGTAACTTGGGAGAAAAACAATGAAATCGAACCGTTCCACTTCCCGTCGCGATTTTCTCAAAACCAGCCTGAAGACAGGTGCCCTGACCACTGCCGCCTTGGCCGGCGTGGCGTCGATGCGGTCCGTTCATGCCGCCGAGGATAATACGATAAAAGTGGGCCTCGTCGGCTGTGGCGGTCGGGGCCGGGGGGCCGTCCAGAATGTGATTAACGCCGACCCCAACGTGAAAATCGTCGCCCTGGGCGATGCGTACATGGACACCGCCAAGCGGACCTTCACGGCGTTCAAAGATAACCCGAAAACGGCCGATAAAATGGCCATGACCGAGGACGCCTGCTTCGACGGACTGGAATGCTACAAACAGGTTATCGACGCTTGCGACGTCGTCCTGCTGTGCGAACCGCCGCATTTTCGTCCGATATCGCTTCGCTATGCAGTGGAAAAAGGCAAGCACGCCTTTGCCGAAAAGCCGGTCGCCGTGGACGGAGCCGGGATCAAGAGCGTCCTGGAATCGGCCAAAATCGCCGCGGAAAAGAAGGTAAACATCCTGTCCGGCCTCTGCTGGCGTTACGATCACAACATCAAGGAGATCATGCAGCGCGTTCTCGACGGTGAAATCGGCGAAGTCCGGTCCACCAAGGTGTCGTACCTGACCGGTCGCCTTTGGACCCAGGCTCGGCAACAGGGCGACTCCGAAATGAAGTTCCAGGTTCGCAACTGGTACAACTTCGGCTGGCTCTCCGGCGATTTCAATGTCGAGCAGGCCATTCACAGCGTCGATAAAATGATGTGGAGCTTCGGTGACAAAGTTCCGGTTTCCTGTTACGGTGTCGGCGGCCGGATGGCCCGGATCGATCAACCCGCCTACGGTGACATCTACGACACGATGGGCGTGTATTACGATTTCGGCGATGGCAAGACGGGCTATCTCTTCTGCCGCCAGATGAATAAGTGCTTCAATGAAACCGCGGATCTGTTCACCGGTACGACCGGCTATGCCCAGACCGTGAACGGAGGCTTCGGCGGAGGTACGCTTTACCCGACCGGCAAGGATCCCGTGAAGGTCAAGAAGCCCGCCTCGATGTACGACGAGGAGCACCGCGAATTCTTCAAGGCGATTCGCAGCGGCGGTGAAATTTACATGAACAACGGCGAATACATGGCCAACAGTACCATGGCCGGCATCATGGGTCGTCTGGCCTGCTACACGGGCAAGTCGCTGACCTGGGAAGAAGCGCTGAACATGCAGGTTCCCTGTTCACCGGACGGCTACACTTGGGACAGCACCCCTCCGACGTTGCCGGACGAAAATGGTCGGTACAAAATCGAAGTCCCCGGCGAGGGCTTGGTGTACCACCAGGTGACCCGGTAGTTTTCCTTCGGAATTGCCTTGCCCCCAAGTTCCGCCGTGTTTCACTTGGGGCTCTTGTTTACATCATTGATTTTTATCCGCACCCATCATGAAAACATTTTCCTTTGTTGCCGCGCTTTGTCTTTTGAGTGTCGGGTTTGTTTTCGCACAGGAACTTCCCGTTCCGTTGCAGCCGCCGGAAATGTCGGGTCGGATCAGTCCGACGCAGCTCCTCCGGATACGAAGCCAACTCACCCGGGACATTCAGGAATCGCAGCGTATCCTGGGGTTCATCGACCCCGCCGACACGCAACTCGTCGCCTTGCACAAAGAGCAGCAGGCGGAGCTTCTCAGTCAACTCAAGGAGATCAACGAACAACTCAAAGCCCAAGGATTTCCCACGGGAAACGAAGTCGCCCCGGCAGAGGAACCGACGCTGCCGCCGCGTCCCCGGGCCGAAGATCCGACCTTGGTGCCCGGTGGAACGCCTCGGGCGCCGGCGGACCCGAATCTGCTTGTACAGCGGCGAGGCGAGACTCCGCCGAATTTCGGTGCGGTCATGCCCGGCGCGACGAACATTGACGCCTTGCCCCCGGAATTGCGGGCCGTCTTGGAACAGTCGCGACAACCCGAGTTGAGTTCCGTGGCGACGCCGGGCATGCCGATTTCGACGCCGCCCACGGCATTCGATCAGGATCAAGCCTGGTCCGAATCCCCCTGGGCCGTGCAGCCGTCGAAGGAACTCACAAGCGTAAAAGAGTCCGTGGAATCGTTGCGAAAAGAGGTGGTCGAGCTCAAGGAAACCGTGAAGGATTTGGAAGCCCAGATCCGATTGCTCAACCGGCTGTTGAGTCAACAGAACACGCAACAGTAAGCCGTTGCGACGGGATCGTCCGCCAAAAAGGCGCGATAGGTTCACACCCCGACAGGGTGAAAAAGCTATCGTCCTTTTTTTGGCAGACGCCGCCCTCGTTACTTCAAATCGGCGTGATATTCCTGGAGCGATTTGAGGTTTTCCTTGCCTTTTCGGATCGCTTCGATTCCCTTCGCGGCGGCGCCGGCGGCGGCCAGCGTCGTGATGTACGGGATCTTGAGCCGAATCGACGTCTTGCGGATGTACGAGTCGTCCTGGAGTTCCGATTTTCCTCCGCTGGGCGTGTTGATCACGAGATGGATTTTTCCGTTGACGATTTCGTCCGATAAATTTGGCTTGCCTTCGTGGACCTTGTTGACCTTCTCGCTTTCAATGCCGATGGACGCCAAATGGTCGTGGGTGCCCGCGGTGGCGAGGATCTTGAACCCGAGTTTCCGGAATGCCTGGGCCACTTCGTTCACCGCCGGACGGTCCGACGGATTCACGGTAATCAGCACGGTTCCCTCCGTGGGCAGCACGGTCTGCGCACCCAGTTCCGCCTTGTAAAACGCGAGACCGAACGAATCGGAAAGCCCGAGCACTTCGCCCGTGGACCGCATTTCGGGACCCAGCACGGGATCGACTTCCGGGAACATATTGAACGGAAACACCGCCTCTTTCACGCCGAAATGTCCCGGCGTCACGGGGGCCAGGTTCATGCCTGACAGTTTTTCACCTATCATCGCCCGGGTCGCCAGATTCGCCATGGAAACCGCGCAGACTTTCGAGACGATCGGCACGGTCCGGCTCGCACGCGGATTGGCTTCCAAAACGTACACTTGATCGTTCGCAATGGCGTACTGCACGTTCATCAGGCCGACGACGTTCATTTCCACGGCCAACCGGCTCGTGTATTCGTTGATCGTATCAAGATGTTTTTTCGGAATGCTCACAGGCGGAATCACGCACGCCGAGTCGCCGGAGTGGATGCCGGCCAGTTCGATATGCTCCATCACGGCGGGCACGAAGGCGCTGGTTCCATCGGAAATCGCGTCGGCTTCGGCCTCGGTGGCGTTTTCCAAAAAGCGGTCGATCAGGATGGGTCGCTCGGGGGAAACATCCACGGCCGCGTCGACATAGCGCCGTAGCGTCGATTCGTCATAAACGATTTCCATGGCCCGGCCGCCGAGAACGTAGGACGGACGCACCATGAGCGGATAACCGATCCGCTCCGCGATTTCCAGGGCCTGCTCGATATTGCTGGCCATGCCCGACTCCGCTTGCGGGATGTTCAGCCGGATCAGTGTCTTTCGGAATTGGTCCCGGTCCTCGGCCAGGTCGATCGTTTCCGGCGACGTTCCGAGAATCTTCACGCCGTTGGCCGCGAGTTCGGCAGCGATATTCAGCGGCGTTTGCCCTCCGAACTGCACGACCACGCCCTCGGGTTGCTCCTCTTCGTAGATACTCAAAACGTCTTCCACAGTCAACGGTTCGAAGTACAGTTTGTTCGACGTATCGTAGTCCGTTGAAACCGTTTCCGGATTGCAGTTGACCATCACGGTTTCGTAGCCCGCGTCACGCAGCGCGAACGCGCAGTGAACGCAACAGTAATCGAATTCGATGCCTTGCCCGATGCGGTTGGGTCCGCCGCCGAGAACGAGAACCTTCTTTTTGTTCGGATCCGACTTTTTCAGGTTCGGCATTTCAAACGTCACGCCGTTGTAGGTCGAATAGAAATACGCCGCGTTTTCCACGCCGCTCACGGGGACGGGCTCCCATTCTTCCTTCATGCCCAGGGCAAGCCGTTTCTCGCGGACCGTTTTCTCGTCCGTGTTGAGGATGGTCGCAATATATTTGTCCGAAAACCCGTCTTTTTTCGCCGCGACGAGAACGTCATCGGGCAGCGCCACCGTTTTGGCGTGGTCGTCCTGTCGGTATTCCAGGATTTCGAGTTCCCGGTCGACGAGTTCCTTCATCTGTTCCAGAAAATACGGTTTGATCTTCGATCTCTCGTGAATCTGCCGGACCGTCGCGCCTTTTTTCATGGCCTCGTAAATCTGGAAATACCGTTCGCTGTTCGGAATATTGATTTTGTACAAAAGATCTTCGACGGGCATTTCCTCGAACATCCTGACGAATCCCAAACCGTACCGGCCGCGTTCGAGTGAACGAATCGCTTTCTGGAACGCTTCCTTGAAATTCTTGCCGATGCTCATCACCTCGCCCACGGCCCGCATCTGGGTGCCGAGCTGATCCTTCACGCCCTTGAATTTCTCAAAGGCCCAGCGAGCGAACTTGACGACGACATAATCACCCGAGGGCGTGTATTTGTCGAGACTTCCATCCCGCCAGTAGGGCAGTTCATCGAGCGTGATGCCCGTGGCCAGCATGGCCGAAACCAGCGCGATGGGGAACCCGGTCGCCTTGGACGCCAGCGCGGAAGATCGGCTCGTCCGCGGGTTGATTTCGATGACGACGACCCGGTCCGAGACGGGATCATGCGCAAACTGGACGTTTGTGCCGCCGATGACCCGGATGGCTTCGACGATTCGGTACGAATAATCCTGGAGACGCTCCTGGAGTTCTTTGGAAATCGTGAGCATCGGCGCGGTGCAGAAGGAATCGCCGGTGTGCACGCCCATGGGGTCCACGTTTTCGATGAAGCAAACCGTGATCATTTTGCCGTTTGCGTCCCGAACGACTTCCAGTTCGAGCTCTTCCCAGCCGAGCACGGATTCTTCGATCAAAACCTGGTGTACCATGCTCGCGGCGAGTCCCCGGGACGCGATGGTTCGGAGTTCTTCCTGGTTGTAGGCGATGCCGCCGCCGGTGCCGCCCATGGTGTAAGCGGGGCGAACCACCACGGGGTAGCCCAACTGCTCCGCAATTTCTTCGCAGTGCTCAAGCGTGGTCGCGATTTCGCTTCGGGCCGTTTCCACGCCGAGCGTCGCCATGGTTTCCTTGAACGCCTGCCGATCTTCACCACGTTCGATGGCGTCGAGTTGGACGCCGATGACTTTGACGTTGTATTTGTCGAGAATGCCCGCTTTGCTCAATTCCAGGGCTAGGTTCAATGCCGATTGCCCGCCGAGATTGGGAAGCAGCGCGTCGGGCTTTTCCTTGGCGATGATCCGTTCAATGGATTCCACGGTCAGCGGCTCAATGTACGTTGCGTCGGCCGTACCGGGGTCGGTCATGATCGTCGCCGGATTAGAGTTCACCAGCACGATTTTGTATCCGAGACCACGCAATGCTTTGCAAGCCTGGGTGCCGGAGTAGTCGAATTCGCAAGCCTGGCCGATCACAATGGGACCGGACCCGATAATCAGAACTTTTTCGATGTCGTTGCGCCTTGGCATAGGGGAATCTGGGGGCAAGTGGTTGTCAATGATCAGGAAAGAACCGGAGTCGTCGCGGCGATGAATATCGTTCGGCGGTCCGTTTCTTTTGTTTCAGACTGGAAAAAGTCCAAAAACTAGTGAATTATCGCAATCCGGGCCACGTTTGTCAAGTCCCGCGAAAAGCGAAAAACATCGTTACGAGTCAAAAACATGAACGCGAGAAGTTGTGCAGGCGGTTGGCGTTCACCCTCGTGATGACGCTTGGGGCAAAGAATCCGGGCCGACTGTTTTTTTTCGCAAAAGAGTGTAAATTAAAGGACGATGTTCTTTTTTCGCCCGCCGAGAGTTGAAGACCATCCCTGTCCCTTTGGATTGAAGCCGTTTTGTTATTTCCAAATCCGCGCGATGCCTTCATCGAAATTCAACGTTCACGCCCAAGATTCCCCGCAAGGAGCAACGGAATCGGCCGTCCGTACTCTCGCGATCATTGGAGGCGGCTTAGCGGGTATCGCGGCGGCGGAGGTGGCCTCGCGCCAGGGAATTCGTGTGACGCTATTTGAGCGAGCCCGGGTTCTCGGTGGGCGCGCGGCTTCCCTGCTGGAGCCGGACACCGGACAATGGATCGATAACGGCCAGCACGTCACGATGGGCTGTTGCGTCGAGCTCCTCGAATTGCACCGTCGCCTCGGCTTGGATTCACATTTTAAAAGGGTCGATTCCGTTCCGTTCCTCCAAAAGGACGGTCGACGCTGGGATTTGGCCCCCACCTCGTTTCTGCCAAAATCCTTTCAGCTTCTCCCCTCCTTGCTGACGATACCGTTTCTCTCTTGGCGGGACCGCATTGCCAGCGTGTTGCTGTTGCGTTCGCTGGCTCGTCCTGCCAAAGCGGATGAGGTTGATTTGCCTCTGCTCCACTGGCTCCGGCAACGGAAGGCGTCTCAGGCGGCGATGGATGCTCTCTGGTCGCCGCTAGTCCACAGTGCCTTAAGTGAAACTCTTGAGAACGCCAGCGTGTCTGCCGTTCGCAAGGTCGTTTGCGACGGTTTCATGGCCGGTAAAGACGCGCTGGCACTGTACCTGCCTACGGAACCCCTGCGAACGATTTACGGCACTCGCGCCGCCGCGGCCTTGGAAAAACGAGGTGTGGCCGTTCGTCCCCTGACCCGTATCCGCCGGTTTTATCGGGAGCCTTTGGAAGAAACGGACGCCCACGCGGCGCCCCGGATCGAGTCGCTGGAATATTCGGGAGGCGGTCAATCCGTCGGGGGTGACAGGGAATCCTTCGACGCGTACATTCTGGCCGTCCCGGCATATCGTGTCTGGGAAATCCTCACGGCTTCCGAAATGCAACCGTACCTGGATCAACTCGACCTGAACCATTTCGAACCCGGCGCGATCACATCGGTGCATCTTTGGCTTCAAAGTCGGCTCTTGCCGGAAAACGATCATTACGCCGCGATGCTGGGCGGGCCAGGTCAATTTCTCTTTTGTCCGCCGCGTGAAAAAACGGGGACCGAGACTCCGGAGCACGGGATTTATCACACCGTCGTGATCAGCGCCTCGCATCGGCTTCTTTCCGAAGAGGAGCTTTCCGCTCGGGGCGGCGACGCGCTGATTCGACGTGTCATGGAGCAGCTTGGAACCGTTTTTCCCGAAGCCTTTTCCCGGGAAACCAACCGACTCCTTCATGCTCGCGTGACCACGTTTTTTGACGCCGTTTTTTCCCCGAGCCCAATTGTCTACCGAAATCGGCCATGCCAAAAGACGCCGTTTTCCAATTTCGCTTTGGCCGGAGATTGGACCGACACGCAATGGCCTGCAACATTGGAGGGAGCCGTTCGAAGCGCCCATCGGGCCGTCGAGGCCGTCTGCGGGGCGGCATGCGGAGACTGACCGACGTCTCCGCGTCCTTGTCCGTCTCTTACGGGGGGATTTTATTTCGTCACCCGTTTCGCTACAATATTGTCTCAGGAGGGTAGATCAACTCGACGTCTTCCGTAAAACCCACTGTTTTCAAATTGCGGTTCCGGGCCTACCCGGATAAGGAGTTCAACATCATGAGCAATTCCATTATGGTTGAATCGCAGGTCCATTTTCCCGTCTCTGAAGCCGCGACTCCCCTGTTTGTCGGGATGAACTTCGGCGGAACTCACCTTAAAATCGGAATCGTGGACAGCCAGGGGCGAACCGTGGCCTATTTTGCCACACCCAATCGGGCCGACCTCGGACCCGACGCTTCGACCCAACACGCCGCCCAGGCGATTCGGGAAGCCCTTGAAACGACGCAAATCACGACAGAAGCAATCACATCAGCCGGTTTCAGCTTTCCCGGCTCGGTGAATCCTCGGACGGAAAAACTGCACAGGCCGCCGAACTTCCCCGATTGGGGCGATTATCCGATCGTTGCCAAGTTGATCGAGTACACCGGGATCAATTCGATCACTTTCTGTAACAACGCTAATGCGGCCGCCTATGGCGAATTCTGGATCGGAGCCGCCCAGGATTCCCAGAGCGTTTGTTTGCTCTTGCTTGACAAGGGTATCGGCTGCGGGATCATTTCCGAAGGTCGGGAGATCCGGGGAGCCAACGGTTTCGGCGGTGAATTCGGACATATGATCGTCGATCCCTCGCCGGGGGCACGATGGTGCAACTGCCTGCAACAAGGGCACTTGGAAGCGTATTCCAGCGCGACTGCCGTGGCCCGCCGGACTCGGGAACTTATTGACATCGGCTTGGAATCGTCTCTGCAAAACCGAATCACGCACGAAACCGACCTTTATGCCATTCCAAGAATGGTTTATGAGGAGGCCGAACGCGGCGATTCGTTGGCGATTCGGATTGTTCTCGATACGGCTCGATTTCTGGGACTCGGTATCGTCACGCTGCTTCATACGGTCGACCCGGAATGCGTGCTCATCGGCGGCGAAATGATGTTCGGCGGAAAAGGTTCAAAGGTCGGCGAATTATTCCTGGGCCGGATTCGTGAGGAAATCGACCGCCTGGCCATGCGGGATATTGCCGAAAATCTGAAACTCGACTTCGCGCAACTCGGTTCTTACGCAAGCTTTATTGGAGCCGCGGGTATCGCCCGGGAAGAATATCTCCTGCTGAGTCTGGTTGGCGAAGAAAACTGATCGGGTAAAAAACGGAGAAAACGCCCACCTTCCCTCTGGACGGGGTGTTTTCTCCATGTAGAATGAAGATCGGTTTTTGCCCGTCTCGGCGGTCGCGCTGCCGCTCCGTTCGCCATCACCGGGTAAACCCTGTCACTATTTTGTTCTCACGTCCAAGAACGACAATCAAACAGTTTTCAA
>JBEBTM010000005.1:0-32682 GCA_040393745.1 Thermogutta terrifontis
GTTACCTGACCGCTTGAGCATGATATTGGACGGCTTAATGTCACCGTGGACAATACCTTCACGATGCAAAGCACCCAAAGCCCCCAAGCAGTCACGGATAATCGGCACGGCAATCCCCGGCTTGAGACGCGGAAATTCCTGGCCGCTGGTCACAACCACACTGTTGATATGCTTCCAACGACCAACCGAAACACGATTTTGCAGATGTTCCAACATCTCACGCCGCAAAAGCTTGGAAAGATCCATACCGTCGACCCACTCCATTTCGACGAAACGGATCTTGTTCGTCGCCCGCCAATTATGGACCGTCAGGAGATGATCCTGCTGGATTCGAGCGACCCGGGCGGAAATCATGGCCATGTACGCCATTTCCTCCTCATAGAGCAGGTCGTTCATAAACCGTTCCGGTGAAAAGACTTTAATCGCCATCGGGAGCACGAAACCATCGGTGGTGCGTCGTTCGCTCAGGAAAACCACACCCTGTCCGCCGCGGCCGAGGAGCTGTTTGAAATGAATGTCTTCGTTCCAATACACCGTCTGCTGGTCGAGCAGATTGTAATATTTCTCCCGCAGTTCTGGTGAACAGCCGCCAATCTGGCCCGGCGCAACATGGGTAGCCGTATTTTCGAAGCCGTACGTGGTCGATTCCAATCGGGCCGGACCTTCTTTAACTTCCGATGCCAGTTTCGGGCAGACGACAAACGGCGATGGAATTTCACCATCATTCCTTGAGGAATTCTTCACATCGGTCCATAGTGGGTAATCGTGGCAACGAATCGGAAATCCGAGCCGCTTGCCTTCGGCAGTGAGGAAATTGATCAGCGGCTGATTGTTCTTCCATCGCCGGACATTGGCCGCAAACAGATCGATGATGTTATCGAAACGGCGATAAAACTGCCCGGCAACGTGCGGTGTAATGATCAAATTCGGGCAATCCCAGAGCGGATGATCCGGCGGCAGCGGTTCCGGTTTGGTGACATCGAGGACAGCCCCGGCAAATTGGCCCTGCCGGAGCGCGGCAACCAAGTCGTCGGTGACCACGAGCCCACCGCGGGCCACGTTGACGAACAGGGCGCCGGGCCGGAGTTTCTTGAACCGCTCGGCATTGAAGATGTTCCGGGTCTGATCGTTCAGCGGCAGGCAGAGAATCACGACATTGGCCGCCTGCAAAAGATCGTCCAGACGGTCCGCCGGCCACAGAGCCGTGACATGACTCGGTTTCCCCGTCGGGTAGAGATCCGTCGCCAGGATGGTCGTGTGAAAAGGGGCCAACACCTCGGAAATTCGGCGTCCCACGCCACCGAAACCGATGATGCCCACGGTCAAATCGGTAAGATCCCGGGTCGGTCGTCGGATAAACTTCCGGGAACCAGCCGCCTGCGGATCATGGTGGTCCCGCCAAAATGGGGGCAAATTTCGCAGCCAGGAAAGGATCAGGGCCATCGCATGCTCTGCTACCTGATCGGCCAGCGCGCCGGACGCGGATGTGATCCTGATCGACGACTGAATCACCGAGGGCGTCAGGCACCAGTCCATTCCGGCCGCTGAGGACTGGATCCATTGGAGCCGCTGCCGCCCGACCACGGCATCCCAGTTGACGGGCACTTTGGCATGGCCGCAGAAAAAATCGGCATCCATGAGAGCGGATTCGACGTTCTCTTGGCCGACATTGACGAGATCGACTTCCGGCCAAGCACCGTGGATTCGCTCGATCAGGCGTTCTTCGACAGGGTCTTCCTTGAAGCAAACAACGAGGTTGGGCATAATGGTTACAAGCTTTTTATGGATCGCGTCTTGGTTTTCCGTTGAGGCGGAAAAAGCAAAACGGCTATCTTCGGTTATCTTGGAAGTGGAAAATGGAAAAATGTCGGACTGTCCCCGGAATCGGGTATACAGGACACTTTGGACATATTATACAGTTCTTCAGGCGACAAGCAAGCAAAAAACGGGACCGACAACCTGGAATGCCACAATAGCCGGAATCGTGTGCGGGGAAGATCCGACCGTTTCGCAAAATTTACGCGACACAAAAGAGGGGCGTTCTCTTCCAATTTCCGTCGAAATGAATATAATTGAAGCCAGACCCCCCATTTTCCCTTATTAATTAGCGGTGTCGGGCGGTTTGATCGTGTTTTTCGGACCGAGTGTCTTTAACGCTGATATTCAGATGACCTATCCCGTTTCTTTTGTCGAGTGGGAATCCCGGTTTTTCGGGTTTCCGATCGGAGCTGTCGATTTACCCGCCGATTTTTCGAAAGACGTTTTTGAGGAATCCATTCAGGCGGCCCAAAAGAAGTTTCGTCTGATTTACGTTTCGTTGCCGGACGATGGGCCCGACGAACTCGCCACACGGGACGCCATGTGCCGCTGTTACGATCGGCGCGTTATCATGAAAAAGGCGGTACCGTCGAACGTGCCGCACTTGGACCCGCATGTCAAGTCGTACACATCGACGTTCTGCTCTCGTGATTTGGAGCGTTTGGCGATCCAGTCCGGCGGCTTGACCCGATTCCGACGGGATCCCGAGCTTTCCATGCAGTTTGAGCGGCTCTTTTTGACTTGGATCAACTACGCCGTAAGCGCCGACATGGCCGACAGTATCTGGACATGGCAGGAAGGAAAGGAACATGTCGGCTTGGTCACGATCCGCTGCGCTAAGCGGGTCCATCCGAAAACGGGCCAACTGGAGCGGGAAGGCTGGATCGGCATGTTGGCCGTAGACCAGAAATTCCGCCGACAAGGGATCGGAACGCAGCTTTTCGAGGCATGTGATTTCTGGTGCAGTTCACTGGACGTGACGACCAGTTCGGTCGTGACTCAGATGGAAAACGAGCCGACCTTGGCCCTGTGTGAAAAGATCGGCTATCACCGGACGGGCCAGGAAACGATCTACCATTATTGGTCGCCCGGCTGGGTCTATGACGCCCGCCGCGGCTGGATTTGCAGAGGAAAGGCTTCGGCAAAGTAGGGTGGAATCCATGCCGCGACCCGGGGTCGCAGCATCGGGGCAAGAAATAGAAAGGCCCTCAGACGGTATTCGCTAACAGAATTTGGAGGCCCGAACTTTAGGGGGGAGCCTGGAACACGGGTTGCATGATTCGTTTCGGCGTCCGGAGACGGGATGAAACGACTATACGCGTTTCGCATTCATTGCTTTCAGGCGCCCATCGGGCTTTGTATCGACCCCCCGGATTGTAAATCCGAATCACGAATACCACTGAGGGCTCATTTCATATTACCACAATCGGCCCGAACGGACAAGGCGTATCAGCTTTTTTACCTTGCTTTTTCACAATTTTTCGCTTTCATAACTTCTGTGGGCATCTAGAGTGCGAATCGAACTCACGTTTAGCCGAGCGGCGCAGACTCCGGCAGGCTCGCGTTCCCGCCTTCCAACATGTTTGATCAACCCTATTACCTCCTGTTGTTCTGGATATTTCCGCCGTTGGCACTGCTGTTCTACGGTGCCTTCACCCGAAAACGGCGTCTGGCGGCTCGATTTCTTGAGGCTCCCATGCTCCAGCGGCTTGCGCCGCAGTTGGATGGCCCCCGGACGCTCTTTCGGGCTTCGCTCGTCCTCGCGGGGCTGGCATTGGCCGTCCTGGCTGCGGCGGGGCCCATGTTCGGCGTCTATTTCGAAAATGTGAACCGCAAAGGGGCCGATGTGTACGTCCTGCTCGACGTGTCTCGATCCATGCTGGCCGAGGATGTTGCTCCAAACCGGCTCCAGCGTGCTAAATCGGATATCCGGGATCTTTTGGACAACGTCGTCGGCGACCGCGTGGGTTTGATCGTCTTTGCGGGAAAGCCGGCCGTGAGGGTTCCGCTTACGACGGATCACGGGTTCTTCCTTGACATTCTGGACCGCATCGACACGAATTCGGCCCCCAGCGGTGGTACGGCCATCGGTGACGCCATTCGAAAAGCGCTGAATTCGATGCCGCCCGAAACGGACCGGGACCAGGGGATCGTGCTCATAACCGATGGGGAAGATCTCGAATCCATGCCACTCGAAGCCGCCCAGGAGGCGGCGGCGCGCGGAGTTCGCATTTTGACCATCGGGCTCGGCAATCCGAATGAAGGGGCGCCGATTCCGCTCCGGGATACTCGGGGAAATCTGACTTTCCTGACGTACCAGGGCGAGGAAGTTCGAACTCGGGTGGACGGGGAAACCTTGCGAGAAATCGCTCGAATCACTTCAGGTGCCTATATTCCCGGCGAAGCGGGCTCATTCGATCTTGGGCAATCGTATGTGAAATACCTCGGCAGTCTTCAAGGGGGTGATTCTCCGGTCGAACAGCGCAGAAAATACCGGCAGCAATTCCAGGTCTTCCTCGCCGCCGGCGTGTTCCTGCTCCTGATGTTCATGGCCGTTCCTGAATACCGGAAACCGGCCGTCGCATCGCATTCGTTGGCCGAAGAACAACCGTAATGACCAATGTTTGAAGTCGAGTATTTATTTCGCGGGTCGCCCCGGTTGCGATCCCATCACGCCGGGAGGAAACCAGTATGCAATCGTACGAATTGACGTTGCCGAAAAAAATCGTATTCGGTCCCGGCAAGCGGCGGGACATAGGAGCCCTGGCCCGGTCTTTGGGTCGCCGTGCCCTCTTGATTCTCGGCTCCCGGACGCTGGAACGGCAAGGCGAGGTCGATGCGATTGTCGCCGACCTGGCCGAGGCCGGAATTTCCGTTTTTGCAACGGAAACGATTTCGCACGAACCCGAGGTCGGCGACGTCGACCGCCTGCTCGAAGTTTATCGCACGAAAATCCGGACCGGTGATTTCATCCTGTCTCTCGGCGGCGGTGCGGCGATGGATCTCGGCAAAGCCGCGGCCGCGCTGCTGCCCCAGTTGGAAGTCGCCCCGACGACGGATTACCTCGAAGGCGTCGGCCGGGAACTCAAGCTCGTGCAAACGCCCTTACCGGTCATGACGCTGCCGACCACGGCGGGAACGGGAGCCGAGGCGACGAAAAACGCCGTGATATCCTCGTATGATCCGCCGTTCAAGAAAAGCTTGCGTGACGACCGAATGATGCCCGCGGTGGCCCTGGTGGATCCCGAACTGACGCTGTCCTGCCCGCCGGCGGTCACGGCCGAATCGGGCATGGACGCCGTGACCCAGCTTTTGGAAAGTTACGTCGGTAAACGCCGGCAGCCGGTCACCGACGCCTTGGTCGAGCAGGGATTTCCCATGGCGATGCGGGCTTTATCGATTTTGTGCGATAATCCAGGCGACTTGGAAGCCCGGTGCGAAATGGCCCATGCGGCTTTGCTTTCGGGGATCGCACTGGCCAACGCGGGGCTCGGCATGGCCCACGGCGTGGCTCCCGCGCTGGGTGTGCATTGCCGGGTTCCGCACGGGGCCGCCTGCGCGCTGATGCTTCCGGTGACCCTGAAAACGAACGCCGCAGTCTGCCGAAACCGCTATGCCCGGTTGGCCCGGCTCGCGATGCCGGTAAACGCTTCCATGAACGACGAAGAATGCGTGCAAAAATTGATCGAAGCGGTCGAGTCGCTTTGCGACCGCTTGAAATTGCCGCGTCGCCTCTCCGATCTGGGCATTCCCGCAAGCAAGATACCGGAATTGGCCCGGGATTCCAAGGGTTCGAGCATGTCGGGCAATCCTCGAGAACTGTCCACGGAAGAAATCGCCGCGATCCTTGAAAACGTTTAGCCGAACTCAAAGAGGAACACCCCTCCGGAAGTTTCGCTACGCCTCCGGTTTCTCGATGACGAGTATGATGTCACACTCCGTGTCCCGCCCGGATGGCGACCCGGGTTTTGAAATCCGTTTACTGCCCGACCCGGTCCCGGTTTTTCGGGCGACGACAAAATAATCCTGCGAGACGAGATCCTTGAAGGCATAATGCCCGTTCTCATCGGTTTTCGTTCTTTTGGCATCCTCCGAGTAGACTCCGGCGATTCTCAAGACCACGTCCGCGCCGGCCACGGGCTTCTCGGCTTCATCGCGAACCGTGCCGGTGATCGAAACTCGCTTGTCGCTTGGAACCGCTTCCGCTTCAATGGCAAGGCACATCACCGAACCCTGCCGGATACGGACGGTAATTTCCGTGTCGAGAACAAAATTCCAAGAATAAACGCCCAATTCCAAGCAGTATGGCCGGCCCTCTGCCTCGGCTTCGTCCAGGTTCCGTTTGTGAATCGGCCCCGGCGCGACGTTGTAGCTGAAGAACCAACCGTCGCCGTAAGAATAGCAGTTGTGCGACCCGCCGTTTGGAATTGTACGCAGCGTGAACGCCAAATCGTCCTTTGACACTGCTCCTCCATCATTCACCGTCACCCGGCCCAGCAGCGCAATGCCACCCTCTTTTTCAAGTTGTTCCCGGCATTCCTGCACGGCTTTGAGCAAAGCCGGCGGAAGGTCGGAATCGGCAAAGGGTTCACACAGGAATTTTTTTTCGCAGGCCAGGATTCCCTCCTGCTCCCGTTTGTGCATTTCTTCCAGCTTCTCTCGTTCTCGTCGAGCCGCCTCCTCTTGCAAAGCCGCTCTATCCGTGAGAAATTTTTTGATTTCCGGGTCTTCCTCTTCGTCCACAGAAATCCGTGGCATTTCATCGCCCTTGACGAGCCAGTCGCAGTTGTCCGGGTCGTGCCCCTTGTCGTCCAGCGTTAAAAAGCCGCTGCGAACGGCCCGGTAGTTCGTTTCCGTTCTCAAATCACGGACACGTTCCCGCTGGGCCACTTTGACGCGGAAATCCTCATCTTTCACGGGGAAATTCAGCCGGACCGTTTTCGGATCGATCGTGTAAATCCTGTGCGTATCCAAATCGAGCGTGATTCGGTGGAATCGTTTGATTTCGTAGCGAGACGGATACCAGGGTCCTGAAGATTCGCTCTGGAAATAACCGCTCGATTGATGTTCCTCGAAAACGTTGCCCGTTTCCGGATTGAGAAGCTGGACCAGCGGACAGATCGAGCCCCGGGTCGGATCGATCCAATAACGTTCGTAAACTTTGCCGTCCAGGAACGATTCGACGATCACGGCCTTGGCGTCGCCGTCGTAGCGGGTTTCGCCCGTGATTTTGTACGGATCGATGTTATTCTCCCGGGCCATGTCGGCAAGGTATTTTCGGTACGCGGCAATGTTCGCCTCGGTCACTTCACCCGGTTCGCCCGATTCGTCGCCATCCAGGTTGATCACAAGCGAGCCGCGGTGCAACAGAAGAAAGGCGGGCAAAGTGTAAATGCCCTGAACGCGTCCGAATTCCTGGAAGCGATCATTACCGAACATGCCGTGCCGAAGATCGCCGATTTCCACCGAGCGGTGTCGCTCCGCCGAAATCTGGAACGTTTTGTGGCCCTTGGGCTCTTCGGAGAAGGGAATATGACTGGGCCGCTGAACGTATTGCAGGTCCGGCGTCCAATCGCCGCGGTCTTTGTCCCATTCGAAGGTTGCCACGCCGACGAATTGTTTGGTCCTTGCATCGGCCCGGTATAGGAATCGTATCTTGGATTTCCGTTCCGGATACCCCGCCTGGCCGAGATAATGCTCCTCTTCCTTTTCGATGCCGTCCAGCTCTTCCTGGAGAACGTTCAAATCGTCTTTTGCGATTCTTAAGGCTCGTTCTTCAAGATCCTTCCGGATTTCCTCCCACCGGGTTTCCCGGTCTCTCTTTTGCGTTTCGGAAAATTCGACCGCGGGCACGACGACGACCGCCTCCAACGTTAGTGACTCAATCACCTCGGGATTGACGCCGTCATTGCGGCACGCGCCGATGAACAGGTCGATCCCGTCGGGTTCACCTGCGGTCAGGGATGTTGCGAAAAAACACAGGAAAAGCACCGCCAAAAGTTTGATTTTCATCGCCGAAATTCGGGGTTAAAGTTTTTTCACAGGATAAGCGTCACACGCACTTGCGTTTTAATCGCAAGGCAAGTTCGGCACTTTATCATACCAAATTTCGGTCTCCGGGGACACAATCCCCGGACCCGCTTGTGTCATTTTATCGCCCTTGACTTTTGCCCGGATCGGGCGAAAATAGAGCGGTCCACCTCCTTCACCCTTTACTCCCGACAGACGATATGGAATCTCCGAAAATTACTCGTGCTTTGATCAGTGTCAGCGATAAAATGGGGCTCGCCGATTTCGCTCGGGGTCTCCACGCCAGCGGTGTGGAACTCTACAGCACCGGCGGAACTCGGTCGCATCTCGAAAAAGAAGGGATTCCCGTTCGCGACATTGCCGATTACACCGGTTTTCCCGAAATGATGGACGGTCGTCTTAAAACGCTGCATCCGAAAGTCCATGGCGGAATCCTCTGCCGGCGGGACAATCTCGGCGACATGAACGCCTTGGCCGAAAACGGGATTTCGACCTTTGAACTCGTCGTCGTGAATCTGTACCCTTTCGAAGCGACCATTGCCCGGGAAGGCGTGACGGAAGAGGACGCCATTGAAAACATCGACATCGGCGGACCCACGATGATTCGAGCCGCCGCGAAAAATCATCATTTCGTGACCGTCGTAACTTCGCAGGAACAATACTCCGCCGTACTGGAGCAGATTCAACAGTCGGGCCGAACCACGCTTCAACTACGGCAAAGTCTTGCCAGGGACGCGTTTACGATGACCGGCAATTACGACACCGCGATTTCCCGGTTCTTCTGCGAACGCTTCGAAGGCGAGCAATTTCCGTCCACCTTGACCGTGAAGCTCCAGCGCAGCAACGTGCTTCGCTACGGGGAAAACCCGCATCAACAGGGGGCCGTTTACGTCGATGCACGCAGCAAAACGGCGAACGTGGTTTCCGCACGGCAGCTCAACGGGAAAGAGCTTTCGTACAATAATCTGCTTGATCTCGACGCCGCCTTGGCGATCGTTCGCTCCTTCGACCGGCCTGCCGTGGCGGTTTTGAAGCATAACAACCCCTGCGGCTGCGGCATCGGCGATTCGATCATCGACGCCCTGAAAAAAGGCATGGGCGGCGACCCGCTCAGCGCCTTCGGCAGCGTGTTGGGCTTCAACCGTAACGTGGACGCGGCGTCGGCGGAATACCTCTCCACGCCGGGCCTGTTCGTCGAGGCCATTGTCGCGCCGGGTTTCGATCCGGAAGCCGTTGAAATTCTTATGACGAAGCCGAAATGGAAGGCCAATGTCCGATTGCTCCATGTGGGGGCTCTGACCGAAAAGCCGTCCCGATGGACGCTCCGACTCCTGGAAGGCGGCGCGCTGCTCCAAGAGGCGGATATCGAACCGGACCCCGAGGACCAGTGGTCCGTCGTGACGGAAAAGAAGCCCGATGCGGCGATCATGGACGACATCCGCTTCGCCTGGAATGTGGTTCGGCACGTGAAATCGAACGCCATCGTGCTCTGCAAGGACGGCATGCTGCTCGGCGCGGGGGCGGGCCAGATGTCCCGGGTGGACTCCGTGGAAATTTCGATCAAAAAAGCGGGGGACCGCATCGGAGGCAGCGTGCTCGGCAGCGACGCGTTCTTCCCGTTTCCCGACTCGATTGAAATGGTCGCCAAACATGGCATCAGCGCGATCATCCAGCCCGGCGGCTCCCGCAACGATGCCGCCGTGATCGAAGCCTGCAACCAATTCGGCATCCCCATGATCTTCACCGGCCGGAGACATTTCAAACATTAATTTTTTATCTCGCGCAGAGACGCAGAGACGCAGAGAAAACGGGGGAAGTGGAATGCATGAAAACGATATTTCCAAAATTATTCTTGACTCGTGCATTAAAATCCATTCCCGATTAGGTCCGGGTTTGTTGGAAGATGTCTATGAAAAGATTTTGCATCACGAACTGACAATGAGGGGATTGGAGGTTAAACGCCAGGTGGCTTTGCCAGTTGTTTGGGATGGGATTAAAATCGACCTTGCATACCGGTTGGACATGATCGTCGAAGATAAGGTTATAGTCGAATTGAAGTCCATCGAAAAACTTTCCTCGGTTCATTTCAAACAAATTCAAACCTATTTGAAAATCGCTCGTAAAAAACTGGGACTCCTAATCAACTTCAACGAATCCTTGCTGAAAGACGGTTACAAGAGAATCGTCAATGATCTGGACGAGCCATAATTCACATTTTCTCTGCGTCTCTGCGTCTCTGCGTGAAACCTTCCCCCAACAAAGGTTTCGCCACAATGAATATCGCCATACTCGGAGCCGGGATCAGCGGGCTTTCCGCAGCTTATCGCCTTCCGCAGCTTTTGCCCGAAGGTTCGGTTATTCACGTTTATGATCGCCGGAATCGCGTGGGGGGCGTTTTGACCACGCTGCACCAGGACGGCTTCCAGATCGAACAGAGCGCCGACAATTTCATCACCACGATCCCCTGGGGGCTCCAGCTTGTCCGGGAACTCGGGCTCGGCGATGAATTGGTCCAAACGAACCCGAAGACCCGGCGAACGTACGTGGTCCGGAAAGGCCGGTTGCATCTACTGCCCGACGGATTTCTCATGATGGCCCCAACGAAACTCTGGCCCATGGCCACGACGCCGATCCTGTCCCCGCTGGGCAAGCTCCGGGCCGGGTTCGAACTGTTCATGCCTGCCCGGCGCGATGACGGCGATGAAACCATGGCTCGATTCGTGCGACGCCGACTGGGCCGGGAAGTCTTCGAAAGGCTCGTCGAACCTCTGATCAGCGGGGTGTACGCCGCCGATATGGAAAAACTCAGCGTCATGGCCACGCTGCCCCGGTTCCGGGAAATGGAACGCAATCACGGTTCGCTCATCCGGGCCATGCAAAAGCAGATGGCCGCGAACCGGTCCGCCAATCTGGCCGAGCAAAGCGGAGCCCGGTACAGCATGTTCGTCACGCTCAAGCGAGGGCTCTCGTCGCTGTGTGATACGTTGGCCCGGCGGCTACCGTCGGGAACGCTCCGCTTGAACTGTGAAGTGACGAAGCTGACGAAAACGGACGGCGGCTGGGAATTGACGACTGTTGAACACGCCGATCCAGGATCGGCGACTAAACAGGAGGTGTTGCGGTACGACGCCGTGATTTTGGCCACGGAAACACACGAATCCGCGCGACTTTTGGAGGCGTCGCTGCCGAAACTGGCCGCGCGGCTCGGCGTCATTCAGCACGAGGGTACGGCCATTGCGACGTTCGCCTTTGAACGGTCTCAAATGAAACTGGACGTGACCGGCATGGGATTCGTCACGCCGAAAATCGAGCGGAGCCCCATTTTGGCGGGCAGTTTCAGCAGCTTGAAATACGAGCACCGGGCGCCGGAGGGGAAATTGCTCATCCGGATTTTCGCCGGCGGTGCCCGGATGCCCGAAGCGGCGGTGTTGCCGGAAAACGAATTGGTTCCCCTGCTCTTGGCCGAAATGCGGAAGATCCTCAAAATCGACGGAGCCCCGTTGCTGACGACCGTGGCCCATTGGCCCCGGACGATGCCGCAGTATCACTTGGGACATCGGGAACTTGTCACGGAGATTGAAAATCTCGCGGCGGTGGAGAGCACACTGGCCTTGGCCGGCAACGCCTTTCACGGCGTGGGAATTCCCAACTGTATCCGCAGCGGATTCGACGCGGCGGAGAAATTGGCACCGGTTCGATAATCTTTTGCTTTTTTTCTAAGGATTTTTCCATTCCGACGTCTATTCTGTCAGGAAGCGACCCTGTTTCCTTCCTCTGCCTGCAAGAATTCGCGATTCTTCACGATAATAGTAAAATATGGATGAAAACCCGCTGTATGAAGCGATCCGCCGGTATGCGCTGAGACTGCTTTCCGACTACGAGGCGGCCATGGACGTTGCGCAGGAGGTTTTTCTGCGGTTGGAGCAGAATTCAAACACCGTGGAACAGCCTCGCGCCTGGGCATACCGAACGGCACGGAATCTGGTCATCGACCATTACCGCACAAAGGGAAAGACGCTCGCAACCGGCGATTCCGGCGACCAATTGAGCGAAGTTCCCGCCGAAGCGACCCGCTTCAATCCGGCGCTGCTGGCCGAAACGAAGGAGAAAATCGAGATGATTCACGAGAAAATGAACGAGCTCCCACCGCGTCACCGCGAAGTGCTTCGTTTGAAATTCCAGGAGGGGCTCAAGTACGCCGAAATTGCCGAGGTGCTCGACGTCTCCGTTGCCACGGTCGGCTGGTTGCTCCACGAAGCCATCGGAAAACTACGAAAAGAGCTGGTCCCCATCCAAACCGACCGCTAAACGACCTAATCGCTTGCGTTTTAGCCTTACAGTGCCCCCACTGGGCGAAAAACCGAACAATATACCAAAACGATGACCATAGACAAAAACGACCCCAGACTGACCGCCTTTGTGCTCGGCGAACTGCCCGAGACTGAAGCGGACGACATCCGAAAGGCTCTTGAGGCCGATTTCGAACTCCGCGCCGAAGTCGAGGAAATTCACCGGATCGTCGATGAAATCGAAGAAGCCATGCGTACCGAGCCGTTGCCGATTGAGAAACCGCTACGTACGCCGGGCAAAGTAGATCGACCCGATTCCGCACGGAAATTCCTCCGACCCGAAACCGTACTCGTCACGCTCATGGGCGTCGCACTCGTGGCCGGCTTGACCTTGGGACTTGCCAAGCTCACAAACATGGAAATCGCCCTGCACCGGCCTGAAAATTCCTTGGCGTCACCCAGACTCCCAGAAAATGGGGACAAGGACACACTGACCGCCGAGACACCAGGCGTTGAATCCATGGAATTGTCTGCATTCGATTCCGGCGTTGATCGTCAAGATGCTGAGACCGAACAAGATGCCTTCCATTGCTATGGCGGCGTCTCA
The DNA here is from genome assembly GCA_040393745.1 of Thermogutta terrifontis. Classification (GTDB taxonomy): domain Bacteria; phylum Planctomycetota; class Planctomycetia; order Pirellulales; family Thermoguttaceae; genus WRKP01. The sequence goes on from JBEBTM010000005.1 coordinate 12,745, forward strand.
AGCGATACCGCCATAGACGCGAAAGACGGCGAAACCCAGCTGCTCGGCGGCATGAAGAGGCTCGGACAACCTGATGCGGACACTACGTTTGGCAGTGTCAGCGGATCGGGCGAACTTTCCAAATCGGGGCAAGGTAGTTTCGGATTCGCCGGAGGTGAGCGACGCTCCATGAGCCGGGGTTCCATGCCTCCGGAGCGGTTGGAAAACCAGGCGGGCGGAGCCGGGGGCGGGGGCATGGATTCCAATCCTGCAAAAATGCAGTTCTCGCAATCCACGCCCGTCGAAGCCATGAGCAACAGCGGTCGTGAACGCATGGGACGCGATTTTCCGACGTACCGTGATAATCCCGGCAGGATGCCTTACGCGAGCGAACCCACGGATCCGCTCACCCTGGGCGAGAGCAATGCTTATAGCGGCGAAACAATGGCCAGTTCCGGCTTGAGGATTTCCAACGAACCAAAACCCGTCGAAACACGGCCAAACACATTATCTCCGGGGATGCCGCCTGCCGTTTCCGATCGTTTTTTGGGTGAAAACGAAGAGCGTTCACTGGCCGCAACGGTTGGCGACACCCGTTTTGAAGATTCGAAGGAGAAGTTCGGAGAAGGAAAACCGGAACAGGAAAAACCACGCGGTTACCCCCTTTCGGATACGGGCCAAATGATCGCAACACAAAAAGAATCCACCCCGATGCAGCACCGTGGTTTCGGCGACGGTCGATCGCAAACCGAAGAATCGGACCGCAGTGGTTTCGGTAACGCAGACGGACAATCCCGGGATTTGGCCTCGAAAACCCGTGTCATTTCCCCGGCCGAGTTGGAGAAGCATCAACTGGGGTTGCGCGGCGAATCACCTTCTTCCGGCCCCGAAATCGCTGGGAAACCGGCCGCGGCTCAACCGGAGATGCGTCAGTCGCATCTGGATTCGCTACGAATGATGACCACGCCACGTGTTCTCATTCAGGAGGAAGAAGAGGAGGTGCTCACGGGCCCCTCCGGCGGTGATCCGAGAGTTCGTGGCTTGGATTATGTTCCACGGCGTCCTTTGAGTGAGAGCAACGAGGCCTATTTACCCTTTGTGGAAAACACGTTCCAAAGACCCGAGGGGGACGCGAAGTTTTCGACCTTTTCCATCGACGTCGACAGCGCTGCCTACAGCACGATGCGGCGTTACATTCGGCGAGGTCAGACGCCGCCGTCGGATTCCGTCCGGCTCGAAGAGTATGTGAATTATTTTCATTACAATTATGACCCGCCGACCGCCGAAGACATCGCCCGGGGACGCGTGTTCGCTACGCAGGTCGATGTGGCCCCCTGCCCGTGGCAACCGAAACACCTGCTGGCCCGGATCGGCATCAAAGGCCGTGAGTTCACGTCCGAAAACCGGCCCGCATTGAATCTTGTGTTCCTGATCGACGTGTCCGGTTCGATGAGTCCGCCGAACAAACTGCCGCTGATCAAACAGGGGTTGCGTGAATTGGTCGAACAGCTCCGGGAACGGGACCGCGTGGCCGTGGTGACGTATGCCGGTTCGAGCACGCTTGCGCTGCCGTCGATTTCCGCACGGGAAAAACAGGCCATTCTCGACACCGTGGATGCGCTGCGCGCTTCCGGCAGTACCGCCGGTGGACAGGGCATTCAAACCGCTTATGAGACGGCTCGGAAATATTTCGATGCCGAAGCGGAAAACCGTGTGATTCTCTGCACCGACGGCGACTTCAACGTGGGAGTGACGGACAACAAGATGTTGGAAGAACTCATCGCCGAAGAAGCGAAAAGCGGCGTGTACCTGACCGTTCTGGGCTTCGGCATGGGCAACTACAAAGACGACCGACTCAAGCTGCTGGCCATGCGCGGCGGCGGGAATTACGGTTACGTCGACTCGGTGGAGGAAGCTCGGAGATTGCTCGTCCAAGGACTCACCGCGACGATGTTCACGATTGCCAAGGATGTGAAAATCCAGGTCGACTTCAACCCGGCCCGGGTCGCGGGTTACCGTCTTTTGGGCTACGAAAATCGGAAGATGAACAACGAGGACTTCAAAGACGACCGCGTCGATGCCGGGGAAATCGGGGCCGGGCACACCGTGACCGCACTGTACGAAATTATTCCGGTCGGCATGGCCGTACCGGATCTGGCCCCGCAGGTGGACCGATCACGCTACGAAAACACCGGTACGAAGTCGGCCGTCGAGGAGGATTCGGCACATGCCGATGAATTGATGTTCGTGAAATTGCGTTACAAACTGCCGGACGCGAGCGAGAGTGTGGAAGTCGACGAGCCCGTGGTTTTCAAGCCTGGCAGTGAAGCAGAGTTTTCTCCCGACTCGGAATTCGCCGCGGCCGTGGCCTTGTACGGAATGCTGCTTCGCGGGAGCAAATATTCCGGCACGGGAACGTTCGAAACGATCCTGGAACTGGCCAAACCGAATGCGGGCGAAGATAAATATCGCAACGAATTTATCGAACTCGTTGAAGCGGAAAAATCGCGACGGACCCCGCCGATGGCATCGATGAAAGAAGTCGAATCCGAAACCAGGGCTCGGGCTTCGGTGCGTTCGGGGGCCGCGATGCCCGCCGATGTCCAAATGGAGCCGGAGTCCCAGAAACGGGAAATTTTGCTCAAATATTAGGATTCGCACAGAAGACACGTCGCCGTCCGGGTCGTTCGACCAAATCTTTTGACACAAAAAAACTTGACATGAAACCTTTCGCAATCTGCTTTTTTGCGGCATTCGTCCTCACGGCGAATTCTGCCCGGGCACTGATGATGTCCGAAACGTTGGAATCGCCGAACAAGGAATTCCGCGTCGAAATATGGAGTGGCCCGATTCTTTCGCAAACGAGTCTCGTCGTCTATTATAAGAACGAAAAAATTCTTGAGTTGCTCGACCTCGGATTTCTGCTCGACACCGGTGAACCGATTCCCACGCCGTTTGTTTCCCGCGATTTCGTGCAACAAAAACTAGACGCCGGCAAACGTCTCGACAGACGTTCAAGAAGTATTGGCGCCGAAACCCGGGAAGTGCGTGAAAACGGCGTAGCGTTCAACGAGCGCGCCGTCGTCCACAAAGGCTTCATGAAGATCGTCCTCCGTGCTTACGACGACGGCGTGGGATTTTGTTTCGAATTTTGCCCCGAGAAGCGGGAAACCTTCAAAATCAAGCATGAGACGACCGTGTTCACCTTCGCGGACGCTTTCGCCGCGGTCGACGACGGGATCGGCAAGAAAACCGAGGCGGTCCGCCTGAATCTCATGGAGGAAATCACGCTGCCGCTCCGGCTCTCCGCATCCGGCGACTGGCTGCGATTTCATGAAACCGCACAAAAAGATGGAGCAACCTTCCCCGCTTCCGGCCTCGTCGCCGTGGAAGGCAAGCCGCATGAACTGGGTGTGTCGGTCAAGGACAATCGACCCGGCGCCGAACCCGTGAGTTACCGCTTCAGATACGAAAAAGAGTACCCCCCGCTGGACGCCTCGGCGGAAACTCCGGTGCGCACACCGTGGCGGCGACTCTGGAAATCGCCGCGAAAACCAATCGAACCGGGTGACGTCAGGGACCCAAAGTGACGATATGAAACGGCCCTGGCGGATTCTCGGCCAGGTAGCCGTTGATCGCGTCCAAGGTCAAGCCGTCGATGGCCGCTTCGATTTCAGCGAGCGTGCGGATGCGGTCCAGGTGGTACCAGTCCCGGGTCATCGCGCCGCTTCGGGCTCCCGTGGATTCCTGCTGCATGACGAGAATACTCTTGGCCCGGATTTTCAAGCGTCGCAGTTCCCCCTCGTCGATTCCGTAGCGTAACCGATCCAGTTCGGCCAGGAGCACGTCGAGCGATTCTCCGGCCCTGTCGGCTCCCGTACCGCAATAACAGTACACGCCCGCGCGGTCCCGAAGCGTGGAATACGAGGCGTAAACGCTGTAACACAAACCGCGTTTCTCCCGGATTTCATCGAACAACCGGCTGCTCATTCCACCGCTGAGTACGCCGACCGCGCTCCAAGCGAGCATGTAATCGGGGCTCCGCAATTCCGCGCAGGGATACGCCACGCCGATCTGTGTCTGGGCCGATTCAAAGGGCAGATGCACCCGGCTTTCGCCCACGGAGCGTTCTTTGATTTCCGGTACGGGCCGGGGCGTCCAATTTCCGAACAGATTTTCAGCGGCTTTTCGCAGCATCTCCCAATCGAGCCGACCCGCCACACTCAGAATCGCGCCTTTCGACTGGTAAAGACGGGCATGGCGGTCGCGGACGTCGTCAAGCGTGATCCGGTCCAGCGTTTCCAGCGTGCCGAGACTGGAGCGCCCCCAGGGGTCGGGCAAAAAATTGCGCGACAGTTCCAACATGAGCTGCCGGGCCGGATCGTCTTCCAGCGAAAAGATGTCCTGCCGGAGAACCTGCTTGGCCGGTTCGAGTTGATCCTCGGGAAACGCGGGTCTGAGAACCTGATCGGCAAGCAGTTCCAGGGACGGAAGCAGATTCCCGGCGAGCGTGGAGCCGCCGAATCCGGTGTGCAGATGGGCGACGGCTTCGGAGGTTTCGCAGCCCAGGTTTTCAAGGGCGTACAGAAACTCGTGGCTGTCCCGCGTCCCGGCCCCGCGCAGCGTCATTTCGCAAGTCAATCCGGCCAGACCTTCGAGTTCCGGCGGATCCAGTACGGGGCCGTAGGGCAAAAGGAGCGACCAGGAAACCGATTCCGCCCAATCCATGGGCTCGGCAAGTAAAACGAGTCCGTTGTCAAACGTGTGAATGTGCAAAGGAATTCAAAGGGGAAAAAATTTTGCCATCGATTTCGAAAACACCGCTATTCGCCGACGCACCAGAGGTAGCGGTCGGTACGGATCAGGAGGCGTTTGCCCGCGACGGCAATCGAGGCTAAGGCGTGCTCTTCCAGGTCGTTCTTCGAAATCAGTTCAGGCTCCTTCGTCGGGTCGGCATTCGGCTTCAATACGCTCGTGGCCCCCTGTTCGGAGAGAACGTAAAACTTACCGTCGGCGTACAGCGGCGAGGGGTTCAGCGAACCGCCGAGACGTTTTTGCCACAGAAATTCGCCCGTTCCGGCGTCGAAACAGGAAAAGCTGCCGTTATCGGTGGTCGTGTACAGACAAGGTTTCACGTACAAAAACGAAGCGATCATGGGCACGTTGCGTTTTTGCGTCCAAATGAGGTGGGTTTCCGTACAGTCGCCTTTACCGTCCACGCGAACCGCCTTGATGCCGTCGCCGGGCATGGCTGCGGTGAACGTGTCAAGGCCGGCCATCACGGGTGAGGGCACGCAGGGCTCACCGTGGGTTTTTACAGTCCAAATCAGACTCCCGTCGGTCGGATCGAAACCTTGAATGACGTCCCCGGCGGGGCTGAGAATCTGGTCTTTGCCGTTGACCGTGATCACGATGGGCGTGGCGTGGGCGATCCGGGACATGCCCCGTTTGCCTCGCCAGACTTCCTTGCCAGTCTCTTTATCCAAGGCGAGTAAAAACGAACCATCCCATGGTTCCTGCCAGCCGAGCCCCTTGGGTTCTTCACGGTTACTCGGATTGACCGCCAGGATCAATAAGTTTTTATACAAAATCGGCGACGGCCCCAGACCGTGCTGCGAATAGTAATCGAGTTCCTGATTCGTCCAGCGGAGATTGCCTTCGAAATCCAGGGCCGCGAATCCGCCGCTGCCGAAAACGGCGTACACGGTTTTCCCGTCCGTAACCGGCGTGGGCGTGGCGTAGGAATTCTTGCCGTGTTTGTTCTGCGGTTTTTGCTCGAAAACGATTTTGTCCCAGAGGACCTTACCAGTCTTGACGTCTACCGCGATGACGTGGCAGTTTTTTCCGTCTTCGGTGGTCGAAGTCAGGAAGACATGATCGCCCCAAACGATGGGCGACGACCAGCCCTGGCCGGGAATTTCCGTTTTCCAGGCGATGTTGGTTTCCGTGTCCCAGCGGATGGGCAGATTTTTCGCTTCAGAAACACCGGCTCCGTCAGGACCGCGGAATCGGGGCCAATTGCCTGGCTCCTCGGCGCCCGGCGCGGCTGTGGTGATAAGGAACAGGACGAGAATGAAAGATGGGAATTTCATGGGTTTTCGTTGAGGTTGGTTCAGGGAACGGGTCTGATCGGCACGTAGCCGCTTGCTCGGACGACACGTTGGCCTTCATCGGAGAGCAACCAGTCGGCGAATTTTCGCACTTTTTCGTTCGGGTTCTCCCGGTGGATCAAAACAGGCTCGTAAATGAGCGGATATTTGCCTGACTCAATCGTTTCCAGGGACGGCGACGTGCCATCAACGGACATGGTCCGGCTGATCGGGCTGAAGACCATGTAGCGGTCGTAATGAAAGATCGAATAGGCGATGGCTGCGTGATTGTATTCCAGGACGGAAAAGACCCGGTACATGCCCGAAAGCTTTCTCGGGTTGAAATCTTTATGGATCGCAATGTCATGCATGACCATCGTTTGCATGAGTTCCTCGCTACCGGAATGTTCGTTGCGAATGAACGGCGTGACGGTGCCGCCGAAACCGCCGAGGTCTTTCCAGTGCCGGTATTGTCCGCTGAAAATACCCTGATACTGCTTCAGGGTGAGATTCCGCACGGGATTGTGCCGGTTCTGCAGGAACACGAAAGCGTCCTTGGCGAAGGGAACGCAAACGAGTTTCACGCCCTGTTCTTCAGCGGCCAGGCGTTCGTCTTCGGAAGGTTTTCGTGCCGAAAAAACGAGGTCTTTCCTGCCTTGAAAGAGCGCCATGATGGCCGGATGCGTATTTGACAGCGTCTTTGTGGTATCGATGCGATCCGGCAAGGAGCCGTGCTCGACCGTCGTTTCCAGTTTTATTAGGCCGATGCTCTTGAGACGTCCGGCAATATTTCGGATCAGCGGATGCAAACTCAGCGAGCCGTCCCAACGGTCCACACCGGCTTGAGTCACGCCGAGCTTCGACAATTCCGGCGTTTCGTCGATCTTCCATTTCTCAAGCTCGGCTTTGCGTTGCTCTTCCAAGTATTCCCGTGCGGCAAATTTCGGAAAGAGCCAGGAATCAAAACTGTCGTACGGAAAGAGCGGTTCGTCACGCAGGATGCGGGACTTTTGTTCCTCATTCAGGGGCAGCGGGTCGCGGATAAAAGCGAACTGAAATCCGAAAACATCCTGGAGTTCATCGGGTAACTCCGCCCGTGTCATTCGGTCGATACGAGGGGCGAAATCCCCGGCTTGACGATCTTGCTTCGCCGTCATATTTCGAAATTCCATGCCGATCATGTCGTACAAATAGACGATTTCAGCGGCGAGCGATTCCCAGTACTCCGTTTCGCCGGCCGGGTCATACAGGCTCGGATACCGCCGAAAAGCGCGGTTGACGTGGACGAGATAACCCGCGGCATAATCCTTTTCCCTCCTTTGGCTCGCCTTGGCATAGTCGCCGTCGGCATAGTCCTGGAAGATTTCTTCGTCCTCATCATCCGTGAAAACCGGGTGAATGGTTTTGAACAGTTCGGCGCGCGATTTCCAGTACGATCCGTTCGCCTCACGCAGTTTTCCATAAACAGACAAAAAGTCCTCCCGGTATTCTGGCGGCATGTGGCCGAAGAATTCCTCGCGGGTTTCATCGTCCCAGTCGGCCGGATCGGCCAAAATCCGCCCGGCTTCAAGGCGTTCTTCGAAGTCCAACCATTCGGGCGTTGCGGCTTCTTCGGCGAAGATCGCGGCCGGTGCGAGAGCGATGACGATAAACGCGCAAATAATTATTCGGTTCATGTTGTGTTTTTTCAGAGCACGAATTCAGATTAGATTTCGACCCACTTCAGGTCTTTCGCGCTTTGGATCACGGCGTCGCAAACTTTTTGGGTTCTCGCGGCGGTACGCATGTCCGGCTGGAATTTCGGACCGCCATCCAAGCTCGTCAGAAAATCGGCCAAGCCGTTGATGAACGTATGTTCGTAGCCGATGGTCGTACCCGGCACCCAGTATTTGTCCATGTACGGATGCTCGCCGTTGGTTACGAGAATCTTCTGCCAGCCGGTGAGGTGGTCTTCGATCTTCTTGCCCGTATCCGGGTCGGCGTAACGGAAAAACTCAAGGTATTCAGGGTCTTCGAGATTGAAGAACACGGCCCCCCGTTCGCCGTTGATTTCCATGGTGCTGTAATTCTTCCGGCCCCGGGCATACCGGCTGGATTCAAATGTGCCGATGGACCCGTTGGCAAATACAGCCATGAACATGCAAGCATCGTCGATCGTGATCTGTTCCATCGCGCCGGTTTCGGCATTCTTGCGTTCCTTGATGAAAATTTCGGTGTGGGCACACACCTTGGCAATGGGGCCGTTGATCCATTCGGCCGTATCGATGGAGTGGGCCAAAAGGTCGCCGGTCACGCCACTGCCGGCAACCTTGGCCGAGAGCCGCCAGAGCGAAGAGCCGCCGGCGGGGACGTTTTGGCTGATCGTATAATCCTGCAAATAATTGGCGCGATAATGAAAGGGATGTCCGACCCGGCCCTCGTCGACGATTTGTTTGAAAAGGGAAATGGCGGGAACCCGGCGGTAATTGAACGAAACCATGTTGGCCACGCCGGCTTTTTCGACCGCGGCGACCATTTCCTGGGCTTCGTCATAGCTCATCGCCAGCGGCTTTTCGCAGACGATCATCTTACCCGCCTTGGCTGCTTCGAGGACCATGTCCTTGTGCAGGAAATTGGGAGCGACCACATCGACGATATCAATATCGCTACGGTTAATGAGCTTTTTCCAATCGGTTTCAATGGACTCGTAGCCCCACATTTCCTGGAATTTTTTCAGGGCATCCATGTCTTCTTCCCGGCCGTAACAGGCTTTCAGTACGGGCTGGTAGGCCGTGTTGAAGAAGTGGTTGACCTGGCAATAGGCGTTCGAGTGGGTCCGGCCCATGAAGCCGCAACCGAGCATTCCGACGTTCAGGAGTTTCTTCGGCATGGTTTTCTGGTGATTGAGGGTTTGCACGGGAATGGATAAACTCCCGCCAGAATACCATATCGAAGACCGCATTTCAAGCGATTGGGGGACATGCGCCTTTTCGCATTTTTCGGTACGATTCAAACGGTAAAAATCGTTTCCAATTCCGGCTGCGAGGTGTCGACGATACGGAGACGCTGAAGTACGGCCCGGAATCGCGGGTCATTTTGCATTTCCTGAAAACGCGGTGATCGGGCCAGATCGAGGCGGTTCGGCGTAACCAGGATCAGCTCCGCATTCGGGTCGACCTGCGAAACGGCCTTGAGCAGTATCGCGGCCAGGGCATCGTCCCGATTCGGTTCGACCAGGGCGAGTTTGTGTAAAATCGTTTCCAAAAGGGGCAGACAGATCGAACCGGCCATTTCCGTGCCGCCTTGTTCGCTCGTGGCAAAAAACAAATCGTTGCCGCCTCGCCGAGTGCTTTCATAAACCAATGTAGCCGCAAAACTTACGGCCAGCTCGAAATCCTCCCGCCGAGCTTCGGTCCAATCGTCGTCCCGAAAAACATCGAGCAAAACGGCGCAGTCCCGATTACGATGCTGCTCGAATTGCCGGACGACCAATTGTTGGTGCCGGGCCCAAGAACGCCAGTGGACCCATTTTTTCGCATCACCCGGTTGCCAGCGGCGGATGCCTAGAAACTCGCCGGTCGATCGGCTCGACCGAAATTGATGCCGCTGCCGACTTTCAGTCGTTTCATGGTGCCGGGCCTGCCACTGCGGGGCGAGCTTGCCCAGCTTGGGGTACACGCAAAATCCGGATTTCGCGTCCGAGGTTTCTCCTGCCTCGAAGCTGCTCCGGAAAAAACCGAAGGGAAACCGCGTGGCAATCCGAATGGGTCCGATGCGATACCGGCCTCGGCGGGTAAGCCGGCCCGCATAGGTTTTGCGGACCGTTCCTCCGTTACCGATGTATTCGAAATACACGGCCGGTTCGTAAAGGGTTTCGTCGGTTTCGGAGCCGTCGGCGTTAAAATACAGGGGCTGAACCCGATCGGCGGCGATGATGCCCCAACTGGCAATGGAAAACCGGCCGAGTTTGCGAGGATTGATCAGTTCCAGTTGGACGACGAACGGTTCGCCGGCGAAAACCTGCATGGGCAGTTTCCGTCGAATTTGCAGTCCCCGAAGCGAACGTCGTCCCAGCCGCCAAGCGAGCGGCAGCGGCGCGGCAAGGAGGGCTCCGAAGAGCAGCATGGGATTGACTTCGCGCAGCACCGAACCGATGATAATGACGATGACGACGAACAGGAAATAAATCCCTTCCCGGGTAATCGCGGTTTTCATGGCTGGCTTCAAGGCGGCACGTTCGACTGTGGGCAAAAAAAGATCAAGCCGCCTCAGAGAGAGACGCCTTGATCTCAGTATAACAGGATGGCCGCTTCGTTCAAAGTAGGGTCGCGGCAACGAAAGCCCTATTTCAACTCCCATTTCAACACCGTTACGCTGTACGGCGCCACAGTCACGCCCTTTTCAGCATCGTAGGCGGCGTCCATTTCGGCGATATCGATCTTCTGCGGCGCATCGGGGTCGTTGTGATCCATGGGGTCCTTGCCGTTGATCTCGAAACGCTTGCACACTTTGCCCGGGACCGCGTTTTTCACGTCGAGCTTCACCGTCCGCTTTTCCGCCAGCGGATTGACGATCCCCACGGTGAGCGTTTTGCCGTCTTCCGTGAGGGCGGCGGCGATGTCCAGCGGTTTCGGCGACGCCACGTCCAGCGGAATCGTCCCGAAATGCTTCCGGTAGAGCATCAGCGGTAGTCCCGTGGTTTCGAACTGCGCGCCGGTCTTCGACGTTTTAATGCAGCCGATGACGTTGACGGTCTGCGCGTAATTGGCCATGTAATAAATATCACTGTTACGGAAATATTCATGGAGCCCCGCGGCGATGCCCAGGCCGTCCTTGACGAAATAACGCGTGCCCAGCTCCCCGAAAACGTGGGGGCCGTACCAGTAATTCCATTCGTCCAGCGCGATCCGGATATCCTTGCCCTTGAGCTCCTCGAATTCCGCGCGGTATTTCCGGTGCGCATCGGCGATACGTTTGATATGTCCCGGTACGGACTGAACGTGCTCGGGGACGGTCCATTCCTTGTTGATGTTCCAGTCAGCCACGTAAAAATGTTCGCTGATCAGGTCCATGTGATCGGCACATTTTCGCATGATGACTTCATCCCACTTGCCCGTATCCCCCACGGCGACCAGCACGAGGTTCGGGTCGAACTTACGGAACGCGTCGACGAACTCGTTGTTCTTCTTGGCGTATTCCTCGACGGGCATGTGGCCGATCTGCCAGTCGCCGTACATTTCGTTACCGATTCCCCAGAATTTCACACGGTACGGTTCGGCGTGCCCGTTTTCCACGCGGCGTTTTCCCTGGGGCGAATCAGCCGCGCCGTTGGCGTATTCCAGTTCGGCCAGGGCGTTATCGACCTTTCCGCTGCCGGTATTCACGGCGATGTAAGGCTCGGTTTTCAGCAGTTTGCAGAAGAGCATGAATTCATCGAGCCCGAAATCGTTGTGCTCCACGCCCTTCCAGGCGGGATTCTTGCGCGGCGGCCTGCGGTCTCGGTCGCCGATGCCGTCGTTCCAGTCGTACCCGCTCACGAAGTTCCCGCCGGGCCAGCGGTACACGGGCGAATCCAACTGCTTGAGAAGTTCGAGCGTGTCGGCCCGCATGCCGTGAACGTTGTCGGCGGGCATGAGAGAAACCGTACCGATATAAATCGCGCCTTCGCCGAAGAAACGGAACTCAAGCCGGGCTCCATCCAGGCTTTTTTCCGCACGAAATTTGAATTCGGCCTTATAGTAGTCCCCCGGATTCGAGGGCAATACGACGAAATCTTTTTCATTGAGGGATCGTTTCTGCAGTTGGGCCTCTCGCGGATCCATGATGTCGACCGTGATCCGTTCCACGCCTGCCGTACATTTGAGCCAGGCATACCCGACATATTCCCGGTTCTTTTCGACGGCAAGGCCATCCTGGTAAAACGTTCGAACCGGTTTGTTTTCGAAGATATTCAATTTCGGCGTGTGCTCGCCGACAAAGGCCGCGTCTTTATCCATGATCACGTCGGCGGACTTGCCGTCGGCGAGGCATTTCCAGGGCGATTCCTTGGAATTGACAGAATAATAAAATTTGCGGTCTTCGAGCATTTCGGCCCAGATGCCGCCGTAGACGCATCGGCCCAGGTGTTCGATGAACTGCCCGTAAATGTAAGGCGAAACGGGCTCGCCTTTTTTCGTTGCGTCGATCGTCACGGACGTCTGCGCCGCCGCGATTCCCGAAGTCAGGAAGCACACGACCAAGAAAAAAATGAGTGTACGTAATTTCATGAAAGAAGATCCTTTTACATGTGATATGAAACGAAAAACTCGTTATCGCACGGAAACGACGCCGACCGAATATGCGGGAAGCGTGAAACGGACATCGTCGCCGTCGACAACCGCCTCGGCGTCGGCGGGTTGGATTTTGCCGGGGTTTTCCAGTGTGTTGCGGTCCCGGAGTCCCTCGGTTTTGACCAGCTTCATCGACGCCGAATTCGTCTTGAAACCGTCGAGTTTCACCGTCATGGTCTTTTCCCGGTCCGTGGGGTTCACGCATTTCAGCACGATAAGATCGCCCGCCTCGGAACCCGTGGCGACACAGTTCGTACCCATCGCGTCGCCGGTCAGTCCCAACAGATTCGGGGCGTAATGTTCCCGGTATAATTTCATCACGACAGAATTCGGGGCCGTGAAACTTCGCTCGTTATCGAAGTTGATCAAAGCGTTGTCCCAGGCCCTGGCGGAGGCGTGACGCAAAAAGAGCGCGGGCCCGCCGATTTCGAAAATATCGCCGACACGCTCGAAACCGTTGAGGATGCCGCCGCAATAGAGTCCGGTGCGCCAGTCGGTCGACTGGGCGTTCCATTCGGAGCAATAAATTTTGATCCCCGGATTTTTCGAACCGGCGATCGCGTCCCGATGCCGGGCGATGAACGCCTCGTAATCCCGAGCCCCGCCGTCGAAGCGATCCGGGTTCTCGTAATGATGGATGCTCAGATACTCGAAATTCTCGGCGCAGTGATCAAGCAGGTACTTGTTCCAAGGAAACCCGTCCCGGTGGTCGCCGTAACCGTTGCTGCCGCAGACGAGCAGTTTCAGTTCCGGATATTTTTTGCGGATCAAAGGCGCGATTTCATTTATGGCGTCAGCGTACTTCTCTACGGTCCAAGCCCAGGTTTCGTTGTCGAGCTCCCAGTATTTCACGTTGTAGGGTTCGGGATGGCCGTTTTTCGCACGAATTTTTCCCCATTTGGAATCGGCCGGACCGTTGCAGTATTCGATCCAGTCGAAAACGTCCTGAATGAACTCCGAGCGGTCCTGATTCGCGGGATACCAATTCTGTGACGCGAGATTGACCACGAGAATCGGTTCGGATCCGAGCCGGTTACAAAGCTTCATGAATTCGTCCGTGCCGAAGGAGTTCACGTCTTTATCGTCCCACATTTCCTGCCGTTCGGTTCGACGGTTTTCCTGTGGGCCGATGCCGTCTTTCCAGCGGTAAATCGAAGCGTAACAGCCGCCGGGCCAACGGATCACGGGGGCTTTCAGTCCGTCCATTGCCTTGAGCAGGTCGGGCCGCATGCCGTCGTAATCGTCCCTCCAGCTTTTCGGCATCAGGCTGATTTGGTCGATTTCCGTCGCGACGGGACCTTCGAAACCGACTTTCAGCGTGGCGTTGAAATCGTCTTTTACGGCGGTGAATCGGAGGGGAATTTCCGCCCAGGTTTTTTCGCCCACGGTTTTCGTTTGCAACGGAACAACCTGGCTGGTTCGTCCGGTGCCGGCCCGCGCAAGCTGGCGATTCCGCCGGGATGTAACGTTCCGGGTTACGATTTTTTTCTGAACGATATCGCCCGTTTGTCCCGGCACGGAAACGACAAGTTTATTGGCGTCCTTTTCCAGAACCCAAAGCGAGCCGATGTAAGTTTCGTCTTTTCGGAAGCAGAATTTGTCCTGTTCGATCCCGCCGGGCCCGGTGGTTTCCATGGCGAGGGCCCAGTTGTCGTTGAGCGGATCTTCGGCGACGAGCGTGGCCACGGCGCCTCCGAAGGTTTTCCAGTTCCGGGGCATGACGGTTTGACGCCGGGTTTCCACGGCGATTTTCTTGCCATCGAGCGTCTCGATTTTATAGTTGCGGAATTCCGCTTCGGTGGTCCAGGTTCCCACGCCGACGTTGCCGGAGTCGAGATTGTTCGCGTCGTCGTTTTCGAGCAGAATTTTACCGTCGAGTTTCACCGTGATTTTTTTGCCCTCGCAGCGCAGTTCGATTTCGTACCAGCGATCCTTTTCGATCTTGCCGGGAACCCGGGGACCGATCACGGCTTGTCGCTGTTGGCTTGTCAGGCGACGTTCAATACCATGGGATTCGTTTTGCCAGCCGCCGAGGTTGACCCACTGGAATTCTTTATCGTTTCTGTAACGGAAAGGAATCAGGAACCCTTCCTGGCCGCCGGTTTTCCGGGCTTCGACGGTGAAGACGTAATCGGTCAAATCGTCCCGGCCAAGGAGCATGATCTGTTCGGGATTCCGCGACTTCTGCCGGATCACGCCGTCACCGGAAACGACCCATTGGCCCGCGGAGTTGGTTTCGAAGCTGCGATTCCAAACCAAATCGCCCCAAAGGCCATTGTTACAGGAATGATAGATGTTCTCCAAAAAATGTCCGTAAATCTTTTCGTCGATACGGTGCAGTGTTTTGCCCACCTCGACGGTCAGGCGGACATCGTCCGCGAAAAGCGGCAGGGAAAGACACAGGAAAAACAGGGCGAGGAGGCGATGTTTCATGGAAGTTTTCCGGGGTTGATGTAGAAATGACGGGTAATGGTGGATTGGATGGGAGCGCTTCTAAAAAAGGACGGCGACTTTCTCACCGCAACGGGGTGAATCTCAGCAACCTCGACGTGTTCATCCGTCGGCAAACTGCAAACGCTCCCTGTTGCATCCGTTCACGGACACGAGATGTCGTCCAGCTTAGTCGAGCGGGACAGGGCGTTCAAGTTCAATTTTGCGCAAAAGAATGTCGTTATTGCGCAACATCACGCCCCCAGACTTCCATTTCGACGAGCCCCGTCCAGCCGAGCGGGAAATCCTGGACAAGATCGGTCAGCGTGACCGCCGTCACCGTGCGTTTTTCGAACGAAAACGATTGGGGGTCCGCCGTTTTGTCGAACGTGACGTCGAGCGAAGTCCCGTCGGAAAATTTCAACGTGCCCGATTTCCAGACCGTGTCATGCGGCACGTCGCCGGAGAAATCAGCGCGAAGCCAGAGGACGATTTTGTCGATTTCCACGGGGCGTCCGAATTCGAGGGTCAGATACAAATCCGTGCGTTTATGGGGTCCCCAGGACGGAAACTTCGGGCCGTGCCCCGCGTTCTCCTTTATGCCGTCGAGAACGTTCTTCGCCGCGAAACAGGGTAAACCGGCGAATTCGCTGTTGGTCGTCGCATGGGGGTACGAAACGGGTTCGCCCTGCGCGGCGCCGGGATTGAACGCGAGATTGCGGTAAAGGTTTTCATCGCCTTCAAGCCGGCCCACGACCGGCAAGCTTTTTCGTGCGTTTACCCAGTCGGCCGTGAATTTACGTTTAAACTCGGGGCCCCCTTCCTCGAATCGGGTAAACGTTTCCGGTGCGGGCAGCGCGGCGCCCGGCTGCTGCGCGAGAAGTTTGGCGATGTTTTCCGCCTCGATTTCGGCCATCCGGTCCCGCTTGTTTTGATAATAGGCATACTCGGCTTTCTGTTCGTCGGACCAATCGACCGACTCGGCGTATGCCCCGCTGAAAGGGACGAGCAGATCAATCCAAAGAGCGAATTTTCGTTTTTCAAGATCGGTAAGCCGAATGTGTTCGTGATATGGGGCCCGCTTGTCGTCGTCGAACATTTCGGGCAACAGGCTCCCGGCGGCCCCCGCGGTGTAGGGCGGAAGCATCGGCGGAGCGGACTGGACGTTTCTCCAGTTGACGACGTCGCTTTGCCTGCCGCGCCGGGTCAGGTTTATGTAAGCGTCGCTGAATCGACGGCCGGCCATGTTCACGTCGGGCCGTTGTTCGTCGTCGCCGTCACGATTTTTTTTCGTACGAAAAAATGGTTCGTAACGATTGCCGAGCAGGCTGAACGGGGGTTCCCCTTTTTCGATTTTTTCGTCGAAGCGTCCGCCATGGTGGCATTCGACGCATTTTTGATCGAGAATCGGCTGAATGGTCCGTTCGAAGCTGAAACCGGCGTTTTCGTACAGACCGGGTTTTGCGGGTTCCAAAGGCTTGGGATGCTTCGGAGCCCGACGCAGCGCTTGCGTTCGCATGGCACCGCCGCGTGAGAGCGGATTGTTCCGGGTGGCCCCCTTGGCTTCGTGACATCCGATGCAGGAGAACATTTCGCCCGGCTGGAGCGTGGACCAACTTCGCATGGTCTGGACCGTATAGCCGCGTTCATCGAGCAATTGGAAATACACGGGCGTTCGGGCCGGGACTTCAAAATAGGCCGAACCGTCTTTCTCCACGGGCACGGTGCCGAGAACTTTCTTGACGTCCCAGGAACCGTTGTCGATGGAAATGGGCGTGGAAACCAAAGCTCCGCCGGCCGGACCGCGATTGCCGTTGCTCATCATACCCGCGGCCCGAAAATCCAAGGCAACGATGCGGAGTTCCTTGATCGTGCCGCGTTCGACGCCTTCGAGGCCCGGACCTTCGTAAACATCCTGAACGTAATAAGACCCCGTGTGCTGATTGTAATCGACCGGTGAGGCTCGCATCACGGGAACGTCCCGGCCCTTGAGAGGAACGGGCTGGCCGGTGCTGACCTTCGGATCCCAGGCGAGAAGCTCCCGCTTGGCGTTGTCGATGTCCATGTAATAAAGGCCGAACGGGATGTCGTAACGATTTTGTTCCGGGAATCCGTCGGGGGTGTAAGCGACGATGAAATTCTCCTCGTCCAGCGCCAGCGGATACTGGAATTGCTCGCCGTCCTGTCCGTAAGCGTCGATGTGTTCGGCCTTGGTTTCCCGGGGCGGTGCGATGAGCGTAACGCCCTCGTTTTCCTGCGTGCCCTGGCTCCGGTCGATGACGATGAGTTTGCCGCGCTGGTGGGAATGGTGCCCGCTTGCAATGGCGACGACCTTGGCGGAGCCGGGAATGCCCCGGGCGTGCATGATCGTCGTTGGAAACCAGGAATTATTGCCATAATATTCCGTTTGACCCGTAGCGTCGTAATTCATCATGAACAAGGGTTGCGGATAAATCTGCCCTCGGTCGTTGTAATCCCAGCGGGTGTAAATGACCCGGCCGTCGTCTAATGTCTTCGGGTAATTCGTGTGAACCTGGTCGAAGCTCACGCGATGCAGGAACCGGCCGTCGGGGTCGCACATATACAGATTCGTCACGTCGGTCCACCAGCAATCGACGATCTGCATGCAACGGGTGGAACAGAACAGGATATTACCATCGGGTAGGTAACAGGGTTCCACGTCGGCGAAACCGGGACCGAAGGTCAATTGCCGAACCTTGCCGGTCTCGATGTCATAATCGTACAGGTGGTAATCGTCCTTGAGATCGTGGCTTCGCATGGAAAAGACGATGCGTTTGCCATCGTAGGAAACATCGGGGTCCCGGAGCGTGCCTCGGTCCGGGGCTTCTACGAGCAGGGTTTCCTGTGTGGAACCGTCGGGCAGGATCGTGAGTCGGTAGAGTTTGCCTCCGAGCATGTCCCGGCGTTCGGGATGTTGGGCATCGCTGGGGGCTTCGGTGTAAGCGTAATGAGAGCCGCCGAGAACCTGGTGCCGGGCATAGATGATCTCGGGGTACTGCTCACGCACGGGGGTCAACCGAATTTGACGTCGCAGCGCACATGACTTTTCATAGAGAGTCTTCCACGCGGGATCACTGCCGGGTTTTGCGTCTGCAACGAGTCCTTGGAATTCACCACGCAGTTCGGCGGGGACCCTACCGGACGCTTCGATTTCAGTGAGGACTTTTTCGAGCATGGCCGCCTCGTCGGCATGGCCGGCGGTGTCGGTCCAAGGTAAAGCGTTCTCGGGGGCGTCCTGGAGGATCCAATCCTGGAGTTGCCGCTCCTGAAAATCCTTGGGGAGAGTGCGAGACACGGCGTCCCGGGCGTGAAGTGTGACGGCGAGACAAATGACGACGAAAATGGAAAACGGTCGAAACATCGTGCTTGCGGCGGTATCGGGTTGGGAATGGCTGTGAAAAAGCCATTATAGCCGGTTCGACACAGTGCCGCAAGCAAAAAAAAGAGTGTGACGGTGGATGCGGCCAGTCTTTATTCGCCGAAGTCGTCGAAGTAGATGCTTTCACGTTCGACGCCGAGATTGTCGAGCATGTTCATCATGGCCCGGGTCATCAGGCCGGGACCGCACATGTAGTACTCGCAATCCTCCGGAGACGGATGCTTCGACAAGTATTCGTCCAATAAGACTTGGTGAATGAAGCCCGTGGGGCCCGTCCAGTTGTCTTCCGGCAACGGCTCCGACAGGGCCAGGTGCCAGGAAAAGTTCGGATGCTTTCGAGCCAGTTCTTCGAATTCGTCGACATAAAACGCTTCCCGGAGACTTCGGGCACCATACCAGTACGAAATTTTCTGCTTGGCGTCCATGTGTTTGAGCAACTCGAATACATGCGACCGGAGCGGGGCCATGCCGGCGCCGCCGCCGACGTAAATCTTTTCCGCCGGGGTTTCCTTGATGAAGAACTCGCCGTAGGGTCCGCTGATCGTGACCTTGTCGCCCGGCTTGCGACTGAAAATATAGGACGACATGATGCCCGGGGGAACGTCGTCCCGTTTCGGCGGCGGCGTGGCGATGCGGATGTTGAGCTTGATGATGCCCTTTTCCTCGGGGTAATTCGCCATGGAGTAGGCCCGCATGGTCGGCTCGGTCACGACGCTTTTGTAGCGCCAAACATCGTATTTGTCCCAGTCGCCGCGGTATTCCTGTGCGATATCGATGTCCTTCGAATAATCGACCGTGTGCGGCGGGCATTCGATCTGGATGTAGCCGCCCGCTTTGAAATCGACGTCTTCGCCTTCAGGTAAATCGATGATGAATTCCTTGATGAATGTCGCGACATTGTCGTTCGACCGAACGGTGCATTCCCATTTTTTGACCGAAAACACCTCGGCGGGAATTTCGATTTCCATGTCGGTCTTGACGGGTACCTGGCAGGAAAGGCGGACGTGTTCCTTGATTTCACGACGCGTCATCTGCCCTCTTTCGGTAGGCAAAATATCGCCGCCGCCGGATTTGACGATGCACTTGCACTGTCCGCAAGTACCGCCGCCGCCACAAGCGGAGGGGATGAAAATGCCATTGTCGGCTAGGGTGCCCATGAGCTTGCCACCGGTGTGGACGGTGACCGCCTTGGCAGGGTCCTCGTTGATCGTAATCTTGACATCGCCGGAAGGTACGAGGATTCGTCGAGCCAGGTAGATAAACAGCGCCAAAGCGACGACGACTCCAGTGAAAGCGACGACGCCGGAAATAATAAGTAAAATCGCTTGATTGTCCATTGATATTATGTAGGAGCTGGGAGTTGGGAGCCAGGATATTTTGCTTCCAACCGCTTACATCGTAATTCCGGAAAACGCCATGAATGCCAGGGCGATCAAACCGGCGGTGATGAACGTGATGCCAAGGCCGCGAAGTCCGGCAGGCACATGGCTGTACGTCAATTTTTCCCGCACGCCGGCAAGCAATACGATCGCCAAGGCCCAACCGAAACCGGAGAACACACCGTAACAGACGCTTTCGGTGAAATCGTAGTTCCGTTCGACCATGAACAGCGAACCGGCCAAAATGGCGCAGTTGACCGTGATGAGCGGCAGGAAAATGCCCAAGGCGTTGTACAGCGGCGGAAAAAAGCGGTCCAGAATCATTTCCAAAATCTGGACGATCGCCGCGATCA
>JBEBTM010000006.1:0-31464 GCA_040393745.1 Thermogutta terrifontis
ATCTGGCAAGATACAGCTTTACCGTCTCCCGGTGACCGACGCGGAAATCCCTCGACCTTCGGGCGAATCAGCCCAGCGGCTCGTTGCCGGGTATTTACATCAGACCGGGCATCGGGGCGATTATCTCGAAGAATTTCTTCGGCCCTTGGAAATCCGGCTTACGGAATCCACGGAAGGCCGGGAGCAAATAGAGCGGCAGATTGTCCCGGATGATTGGACCGATTTGCTCGACGCGGGGCGCCGGCTCGTTGCGTCGCTGGCCAGAAATCAGCTTGACGGGGTGATGATTCCCGTAGCGTCGAAACGTTTGACGCTTTTTCCGTCCGAAAAAATCGGACTCAAGGCCGCCGAATCCAAGACTGTCGAACCCAAGGATACCGTTCGGCTTTGGGCTCGACTTTTCGACCGCGAAGGCTTGACGCTGATCCATGCGATTCGATTCGATATGCCGCTTCCGGACGTCGAAGCCTGGCGGCTGCGCTATCCCCGCCAGGATGAATCGATCATCGATTCCGATCCTAATCGACCTGAATCGGCCCGATACAATTTGCTCCATCCGGTCGTTCAAAACGCAATGCTCGACGTTGTTCGGGAACAGCTTCACCGTTACGGGAATCACCCTTCGTTTGGCGGTGTCGCCGTAATCCTGGGGGCCGACGGTTACGCCCAGCTTCCGCCGTTTCAAAAACTTGACGACGTGACTTTTGAGGCGTTTTTGAACGATTTACCGGCGGAACTTCAAGCCAGGATTCCGGCGAGTGTTCGAACGCCGCAGACGCCGGCGTCCCAAGAGGATCACGTCCCGGTCTTACAGGCTCGCATGGCCGCGCGGGCGAAGCTCCTTCACGAAGAACCGAAGCTCGCCGACGCTTGGCTGCGCTGGCGTACGGAGCAGGTCCGGCTTTTTTACGCCAAAATGGCCGAGGAAATCGCGAAAACCCGGCCCGACGCCAAGCTGTACCTGGCCGGAGCGACCATGCTCGACCACCCGGAATTGCGCCCGTATTGTGTGCCGTCGATTTCGCAGCGAACCTCGTTGCTTTATCCCCTCCGGCTCATCGGTTTCGATTTGCCCGAGATTTCAAAAGTTCCATCCCTGGTTTTTCTCCGCCCCAACCGAATCGGACTGCCGAAGCACACGGACAGCGAAGCGAGTTACAGTGATTTCGATTCTCTCGAAATGGGTCGACTTTTCGCGCCGAATTCCGCATCGCCGGGAGCCCTGTTCTATCATGACGCGCCGCGCGGGCGGAAAACGATTCCGGCGGGAGCCCAAAATCGTCGGCGTTTCGTCAAGCATCTTGCCCAGTCGGACGTCCGCGTTTTCTTCGACGGTGGCCGGACACTATCCAATGGGGAAGCCGAAAGCGTCCAGCCGTTTTTCGCCGCGTTTCGAAAATTGCCGGATGTTCCCTTCAAGGAATTCACGCCGCTCTCGGAAACCCGGGACGACAAAGGTCAACCCGTCGAAGCCGCATCCCTGCAACCGCTCACGATCCGTTATGCCCGGCAGGGAAACCGACTCGTCGTTTACATCGTTAACGACGCCCCGTTCGGCATCGGCGCGGACTTGAATTTCTCCGTGACAGGAAACGTCCGACTGACCGAACTGGGAGGACTTCGATCCGTCGCCGCGCCGGTCGTTCGGGGAAATGCGGCTTCCTGGTCCGTTGCCTTGGAACCTTACGATTTCATTGCCGTGGCCTTGGACGATCCCGGTGCGACCCTGCGTCAGGTTCATGTTCGCCGTCCGAAAGAAATATGCGATGCAGGCGGGCTCCTTCGCATGGAAATCGACCGGTTTCGGGAACGCGTCCAAACAGCCAGCCGCTTCGGAGCCCGGTGGGAAGGGCTCGCCAACGCCGATTTCGAAACCGTCTCGGACTCGCCTCGCCAAGTCCCCCATTGGACCCCTTTCGGTAATCCGCAACTCGTCGTTTCCAGCGACCGTCAAAATCGCTTTTCCGGCCAAGCATCGCTTCGAATTTCTGGAGAGGCCGACTTAAAAACGACTCCCGGCGCGGTTTTCAGCGACGTGATTCCATCTCCGTCGACAGGCCGACTTTACTGCGTCTTCAATATCGGAATACCGGAAACCGCCGAACACCTGCCGATCAACGTTTTGCTTTCGGCCCGGCAGGGAAATCGACCGCTGTACCGATCCTATCCGGCCGCACCGGAGTGGCTGGCTTCGCTTCGCCAGGCCCCCCCGTCAACCGGAGTCCGCTGGCAACAGGTCGTCGTTCCTTTCGACCGTCTGCCGATCGACTCGATGGAAGACCTGCGCATCGGCTTCGAACTCACGGACGCCGGAACCGTTTGGATTGACAATCTTCGGCTCTTTCAATTGAGCTTTTCCCGGCAGGAAACGAACGAATTGCTCATCCTGGTCAACGCGGCGGACA
The DNA here is from genome assembly GCA_040393745.1 of Thermogutta terrifontis. Lineage (GTDB taxonomy): Bacteria > Planctomycetota > Planctomycetia > Pirellulales > Thermoguttaceae > WRKP01. The sequence continues at coordinate 2,406 of JBEBTM010000006.1, forward strand.
TCCGCTGGCAGTCGCAGCGGTATTCGGATCTCTTGGCCATTCTCGACGGCTATTGGGGTCGTTTCCTGCAAGAGCATGCCCCGGCGACGCCACCCACGATGGCCTCCGGTGGGCCGGTACCGTCTTCAGACCGTGGACAACGGGCCTATGCCGGCAACGCGGCCAAAACGCCGGAGCCACCTTCTCAAGAGAAAAAAACCGGCTTTTTCGACCGCGTCCGAGGTGTTTTCGGATATTAACGGCGTCTGAGGGCACTCACTCTTGTTGAGCCCGGTCTGGAAAGATAAGCGAAACGCTGTATAATCTTCGGAGCTTTAAACTTCGTCAATTTGAATATCGATTGATTCATCATCATGGAAGTTATCCTCACGGTCGAACATCTTCGCAAGCACTTTTCGGTGGACCCGGTTTTGGTCGACGTCACCTTCCAGCTTCGGGCCGGCGATAAAGTCGGATTGGTGGGCCCCAACGGTTGCGGAAAAACCACGCTCCTGAACATCCTGGCCGGGCGTGAAGAGTCCGAAAAAGGCACGATCGAGGCTCACGGAATTTCTCTCGGCTATCTTGAACAGCGGCCCGAAGCATCCTCGAATCAAACCGTACTCGACGAGGCCAAGCTTGCTCTGGCACCGCTAATCAAAATGCAGCAGGAAGCTGAACGGATCGCGTCCGAAATGGCCGAATCTCGGGATGACACGGAACTTGCGCGCTTGGCGTCCCGATACGACCGGCTGCATGAATCCTTGCAGCGACATGACGCTTATCATCTCGACCATCGGATCGAGAAGATCCTGCACGGCGTGGGTTTTCTCGATGAGGAATTCGGCAAACCCACCACGGCCCTCAGCGGCGGCGAAATGAATCGGCTCAGTTTGGCAAAATTACTGCTCGAAGAACCCGATGTGATGCTGCTCGACGAACCGTCTAACCACCTCGATTTGCTCGCCACGGAATGGCTCGAAAACTTTTTGCGCGAAACCCAAGCGGCCGTAATTCTCGTTTCGCACGACCGTTATTTCCTGGACCGGGTCACGAATCGGACCTTCGAGCTTTTCCACGGGACCATCGACGATTATCCCGGCAATTTCTCGAAGTACACGATGCTCAAGGAAGAACGGCTGGGCGTTCAGATCCGGACCTACGAAAAATACGTCGAGGAAGTCGAAAAGGCCAAGGAGTTCATCCGGCGAAACCATTACGGCATGAAAGCCGCCCAAGCCGAGGACCGACGCAAGAAGCTCGAACGGCTCATGGAAACCCCGGCGGCCCCGCCGCGTAAGATCGATTCGCCGCCGATGCACTTTCCCAAGCCGAGCCGGACGGGTGACATCGTCTTCCGCTGTGAAGGATTGACCAAGGGGTTCCTACCCGGTAAACCGCTGTTCCAGGATTTGACCTTTGACATCGAACGGGGCCAGCGCTGGGCGATCCTGGGGCCCAACGGCTGCGGGAAAACCACGCTCCTGCGCTGCATGTTGGGCGAGATGCAGGCCGATGCGGGCAAAACCGTCCACGGCCAGGGGCTCAAAGTCGGTTATTTCGACCAGCAACTTCATGTTCTCGACGACCAAACGCTCGTCGTGGATGCCATTCGACCGGACAAAAAAATCTTCGAGGAGCCGGCCCGGCGCAGTTTGCTCGGCGCCTTCGGGCTCACCGGCGATCAACAACTTCAGACCGTAGCCAGCTTGAGCGGCGGCCAGCGCTGCCGGGCGGCTTTGGCGAAACTCTCGGCTATGGACGCCAACGTGCTCATCCTGGACGAACCAACGAACCACCTCGATCTCTGGGCTCGCGCGGCCCTGGAAAAGGCGGTTCGGGATTTCGAAGGAACCGTCCTGTTCATTTCGCACGACCGCTATTTCGTGGACCGCGTGGCCGATCACCTGCTGATTATCCAACCCGACGCCCGGTTCAAAACGCTTGAAGGGAATTACTCGACCTTCCGCATGATGGTTGACAAGGGGCTCATGGCCGACCCGTTTCTGACAGATGCCTTGGCCGATCGAAAAGCGGCAGGCGGGGCGGGCAAGTCGATGGTGCCCACATCGAAGACCGCAAGTCGCGGCTCGCAGGGGGAGGCCGGCGGCGGGGTGACGTCGAAAAAATCCGATCAGGACGCCTGGAAAGCCGCGGCGAAACAGAAGGAAGCCGAGAAAAAGGATGCGGCCCGAAAGGCGTCCAAGGGGGCGAAGCCTTCGGGCAAGCCGGGCAAAACGCCGATTCGGCAAGAGGAACACTGGAAGAACAACCAGGGCCGGGCCGGCGAAACGATCCCCTTGGACGGCTCGTCGGACAAGAAACAAAAGCGGCAGCGGAAATTCCCGTTTCGAAAAACACACGACATCGAGGAGGAAATTTTCGCCCGGGAAACCCAGATCATGGCCTTGAACGAGGATCTTTTGCGCCCCGAAATCACCCGCGACGGCGACCGGGTCAAGGCCATTCACCTGGAAATCAAGGAGGAACAGGACAAAATCGCCCAACTCTACGAACACTGGGAAGAAGCGTCGGAATTGAATTGGTAACGAAAACGGTTTATTCGCTCAAAAACACGAACGTGCCTTTTTTGTTTGAAACGATCACGTCGGGCGTGCCGTCGCCGTTCAGGTCGACCGCCGTGACTTGCGTCCCCACGCCGCTGTCGTCGTCGATCAAATGCGGTATGAACTCCACGCCGCCCTTGTCGTCCCTCTTGGTTTCGAACCAATACAGCACGGCCGGGGCGTCGGCTTCCTTATCACCCTTGGAGCCGTGAGCCCAGAACCGTTTGCCGGTCACGAAATCCATCACGCCGTCACCGTTGAAATCGGCCAAGTCGAAAGCGTGCATTTGCGTGATGCGCAGTGCGTCAGAATTCATGTCGGGTTCGACCGGTAGGATTTCCTGTTTTTCGAACGAAATTTTGCCTTCGGCGTCTTTCACTTGCTTCCAGTACACGAGGCCGTACAAATGGCAGTGCCAGGCGCAAACCACGTCGTTCAGGCCGTCGCCGTTGAAGTCATAAACCAGCATGTGCGACGGGGCCGGGCCGAAATCGAAGGGGTGGAAGGTCCAACTCGCCGGTCTATTCGGCATTCCGGAAGGGTGCATCTCGGGACGCTGTTCCCACCAGCCTTTCGCTTCGAGGACATCCGGAACACCGTCACCGTTGATGTCGCCGTAACCGATACCGTGAGTGTAACGCTGATAACGCTTGTCCTCACCGGAAACCTTGTGGAACGTCCATTCGGGCAGATTGTCCTTAATCCGATACGTTGCGAAACCGAGAAATCCGTTCACGTTGTAAAGTGGGCCGTGTAGATGGCTTTCGCGGAAGTGTTCTTCGGCAACGAAGCCTTTGGCTCGGAGAATATCGGCCCACATTTGCGATTCGTTGCCAAGTTGCTCCGGGCCCATGTGTTTTCTCCAGTGCCCTTCGGCGCCCTTCGGGTTTTCGTACCAATACGAAGTCGTGCCCGGATGGGGGCAGATGAACACGTCGTCCCAGCCGTCGCCGTTCAGGTCGGCCGTGAACATGCCGAAATTGTCGGAGTAGTTTTCCGGATCGAATGATTTCGTATCGTAAATTTCGTGCTTCACGGTGAAGTCCGGTCCTTCGTACCAATACGGCCCGGCGACGACGTCGAGCTTGCCGTCCTTGTTGAAGTCGCCGTAATAGGCGCCTTCGGCATGGAATTTGTCACTCAAAACGAGCTTCTTGAATGTCGGCGTTTTGGGCAGCTTCTTGATTGCGACAAGCGGGATCGTTCCGCCGTCGGGTACGGAAACCGTAGTTTGCACTTTGATTTCCTCGGTGGTCGGCAATTGGATCGTCACGCCGGAATTTCTGGAGGCATTACGCTTTCGGGGCTTTTGTTCGGCTTCCTCCTGACAAAACGCGGCACCGGCCAAGAGCAGACTCGCAACGGTGAACAAAACGGCAAAATGTTTCATGATGATTTCGTGGGTTAAATGGGGGTGATTTTCAATCGACGACATTGACCGGCTTTCCGTCCAGGAATGCCTGGAAATTTTGTGCGGCAATGACTTGCAGGCGTTTTCTCGCGGCAAGGGTACCCCAGGCGAGATGGGGAGTTATCGTGCAATTTTTCGTCGTGAGCAGCGGATTATCCGGTCCGGGCGGCTCCTCGGCAAGAACGTCCAAGCCCGCCCCGGCGATGCGGCCCGAATTCAAGGCGTCCGCGAGCGCCTTTTCGTCCACTAAAGCGCCTCGGGCCAGATTCAGGAAAAACGCGGTCGGCTTCATCCGCGCCAAAGCGGGGGCGTCAATCATTTTTGCATTGTCGTCCTTCAGCGGGCAGTGCAGCGAAACGACATCGCTTTCGGACAGCAGCGTTTCCAAGGACACGAAGCGTACCGAACCGTCCGTCGTGCCCGGCTTCCGGCTCGGTGTGAATGCGAGGATCTTCATGCCGAACGCCTCGGCCAGCCGGGCCACTCGGCGACCGATGGCACCGTAACCGACCGTGCCGAATGTCAAACCGTCCAGTTCGACCGGCGAACCGTTCCAGTAGCAAAAATCCGGCGAACGGACCCAGTCGCCGGATTGCACCGAATTGCCGTGCTCTCGCAGTTTGAAGGTCAGGTTGAGCAAGTGGGCCCAGGCGGCCTGGGCGACAGACTCGGTACTGTACGCCGGAATATTCGTGACGACAATATTTCTCCGTCGGGCCGCGGCCACGTCGATCAAGTTGTAACCCGTGGCGAACACGCCGATATAACGCAGCTTCGGGAGGCGGTCGAGAATTTCGGCGGTGAAGGAAACCTTGTTCGTAAACACGGCATCGGCGTTTCGGGCCCGGTCGACGACATCGGCCTGTTCGCTCCGGGGATACACGGTAAGCGTGCCGAACCGTTCAAGACATTTCCAATCCAAATCGCCGGGATTCACGGCATTTCCGTCGAGAAAGGTCAGTTGCATGGGTCGGTCCTCCGCCTGCTCCCTTACGGTTGCGGTTCTGAATCGCTTGTCGGCATGTCTTTCGGGCATTTCCTATATTTCGCGTAATAACCGACAAAATCGATGGCCATGTGCATTAGCATGAGGAAGAAAAAGGTGGCAATCAAGAGCCATTCATGCTTTTCCCCTGATGCTTTGTCACCGAAAAACAGCCAAAGATAGAGTACCGCAGAGGCGAATAACAAACAGCCGAAGATAAGCAGAAGCTTTCCCGAGCGTTCATTGACTTCGTACCATACCTCCGCGGAAGACAGCGTTAATTTCGTCCGAAAACCATAAAGTCCGTTCGGGGGAACGATACGTCGCCAAAGGGGGATGCCCAGTACGATATACAGCACACCCAACAGAGGAAACAGGATCGACATGACATTGACCTCTTTCGGCGGAAATTGAAAAATCAAAGGATATCGACCGGTATTAGTCCACGATTCTTCCGTCTTTCTTGTGGCTTTACGGTTAATTAAACACAACCCAAGATGGTAGATTCTACCAAGAGGAAAGGCCGGGAACAAGGGTGTTTCAGCGTAAAACTTCTTCCACGCGGCGCAGGGATTCGTCCCGCCTTTGCGGGTGAAGGGCGCCCTGAAGGGCTTCGTCGAGCTTGTCGGCCAAATCGGCCACGGCGGGGTCCATCCATTCGGGATGGGCGGTTTCGTAGTCGGTATAATTATCGATGTGCAGAATTCCTCGGTAATCGAGTTCCCGGCGCAGATCCGTGTCGTACAGTGGGATCATGAAGGGGCTCGACGCGATTCGCATCCGGGGATGCCGATACGCCGCGTCCAACAGCAAGCGGGCCGTTTTCCGTAATTCCGTTACCGTCGATTCGTAATCCGTGAGAATCTGGAAGACGTTGTAATCCTGGCCCGTCCGATCCAGCGCGGCCAGGACGATTTCCATCTGCGCCGGCGTGTGCCGTTTCCGCCAGCGACGCAACAGGCTCGGATGAAAAGACTCACCGCCGAGTTGGATCATCGCCTTGACCCGGCCGATCCAGTAGAACAACTCGGCATCGGGTTTGCCTTCGGCGTCGAGGAGCGAAACAGGATTCGTCTGGAAACTCAAACGATACCTATTTCTGTAACCGTAAAGCTCGAAAAGCTGTAAAAAGCGAATGCCCCGGCGGCGGTCGAGGAAAAAATCTTCGTCGAAAACGCTGCACCAGGAAACCGAAAGCGACCCCAGCCGGGGATCGTTCGTTTGTTCGTAAAGCGGCCAGGCGGTCAGGCGGAGTTTTCCCCGGCGGACCAATTCGTCGGCTCCTCGCAGTTCGTCGAGGATTTGCCGTTCGGTTTTTGTGCGGATTTTCCGGCCATGAAGTCGACAGCAAAACGTACAAGAACCAGGGCAACCGCGACCTCCGGTCAGGTAAAGCGAATCAAGCGGTTTCGTGAATCCTTCGAGCAGGGACCAGTCGAGCCGGTTGTCGCGGAGGGTCGCTTCGCTCACCTCGGGAACGGGCCTTCCCGACCGGGGATTTTCTTCCGGCAGGTTAACCACGCACCGGTCGGCCCAGCGGTAGGTCAGACCCGGAATTTCCGTGACGAAATTAGCCGAACGGGGTTTCGATGCCAGGCGGAGAAACATCGCGACCGTTTCCTCCGCGTCCCCGGCGAAAACGTAATCGGCCCCGGTCGCTTCCAACACGTCCGCGGGATGCGAGGTCGCCGTGGGACCGCCGAGAATGATCGTCGTATCCAGACGCTTCCGGATCTGTTCGATGCGTTGCCGGACCGCTTCGCTTCGGCCGTTTTCCATTCTCAAGCCGACGACATGAGGCCGGTATTCCATCAAACGCCGCAGGAATTCCGCATCGAACGACGCGTCGCCGACGGGGCGGATCACGGCTTCAGCCAGTCCAAGCCGCACGACCTGCGATGCGATTTCGTGTATTCCACAGGGCCAACCCTCGGCCCCGAACAACAGGCGTGGCTTCATGGAATATTGAGGCCGGTTGGCATTACCACCCCCACACCGACGCTTGAGACCGGTGAGTCGGCGCGGGCGTGTTATTTTTTCGGTTTCTTATTCCCGTCGCTCATTCCACGAAAATGCTTGGCGTAAGCATCTCGCGGTTGGGGGATCGCTTCTTTCATATAACGACTCAACAGCGGTAGATTCCGGGCTTTCGGATCGTCTTTGGAAACCTTCGCCAGCAGTTGCAGATAACCGGCGAGCAGCTTGTGCGTCTGAGCCGAATTGTGGATCATGAAATGCGTCCAAGCCCAGGAATCACGGTATTCAACGTCACGCATATCGTCAATATCACGCAATTTTTCAAGCTTTTCCATGTTGGGAATGTTGTTAATCCGAAGATTCCAGAGAATTTGGTTGAAATACGGACTTCCCGTGGCCCGCTCATGTTCCGGCATTTCGAAATACTTGGCCAGCCCTTCATCCAACCAGATCGGAATGATCGGGATCGTCGCATGGACGATGGCATGAGTCATTTCGTGTCTCAGGTCGATTTCAAAATGCTCGGTCCTTTGGACCAGCAGCGTTGCGGGCCGGTTTTCGAGCTTGACATAAAGGGCCCTGCGATCTCTCGGAGCCGTGGGGAACACATCCGCGAGAAATTTCAGGTAACTTTTTTCGTCCTTGAAAAGGCAAAGTTCGATTTTCTCCGTCGGGGCCGGAATGCCCATGTAAACGTTCAAATCGTGCTGGAGTTGCCGGATTTCATCGAGGATGGCCCGAATTTCCGTCAGGGGGAAATTCGCTTGAACGACCACGACCCCGTTGACTTCCGAGTTGGGCAGATGCTTGCCGTGGGAAGGTCTCAGGTCGATCTTCGGACCTTGCGGTTGAAGTGGCTGGGAAGGCGATTGGATATCCTGCCTTCCGACCATCACGGCGGAGGCCGTTTTGACGGCGGGAAAAACCGTTTGCGGTGCATTGATCCCCGCTAAATGTTGCATCGGAGGCGCCGTCGGCATGGTCGGATACTGCTGCACCGGAGGTCCGGAATAATGTGGGACGGCTCCCGGTGGAACGGTGGCGCCCGGCACATATACGGCAACGGTCCCCGGCGGAACGACTTGGCCGTTGGGCAGGACGGTTCCCGGTGGAACAGTAATCATCTGGGGGGGCTGAACCATGCCCGGCGGAACAGCCACCATTTGGGGATACTGAACCGGGCCCGGCTGGGCTGGTACATTGAGCGACATGGAAGGTCGGAGTCCCAGCAAAAACGGTGCGGGAGCCTCCGATTTCGATTTGGGATCCCATTCAACGCATTCCGGTGTATCGAAGGAAAGGTTTTCATCGAAAATCGAGCCGAGCTCCTGGTTTTTTCGGGCCGACCGCGATGGAACGGCCTGCGTTCTGTCGGAATCGAATGTTCCCGGCGGTGGATTGACGAAGTCTTCCCGCAGTAAGTCGCGTAATGTCGGTCGCGGTCGTTCGAAAGGAAGATCCCCCTGAGCGGTTTTTTCCCGGGTAAAACCGGGCTCGTTGACAAAGGACTGACGAAACTCCGTCGACGGTGCGGCCGAGGCCGGTGTTTCGGAAGCCGTCCGCTCCTGTCCGACCGGTTCGGTCGATTCCACGGTAAGTTCTTTCCGAACGGTCGGTTCGGGGATATCGTCGGCGTCCTCATCAATCCGGAACTTGGCGCTCGGAAGATGGTTGCTCACTTTTGGCTTGGAAAACCGCATCTGCGACGGACGACGCGTATTCGTCTCCGGTACGGCGGCGGCTCCATCGGCAAGCAGACTGCCCGTCAAAAGTACCAGGATCGCGATCGACGCCAGGAAAAGCCCTGGACCGAACTGCCGAGATGAATGTTGTAATCCAGAAATCATAGTACAATCTTTATCCGGATTGGCCGGAACCGTGCCTTTGTGTCTGAGCGTAAAAACATTACTCAAATAATCGAGTTCCGGCGTGTGAGTGAGGGGTTCTTCTTGGATTTATCGGAAAATTCACCCTAATCGGTACATTCGAATTGTGTGATATTCAAAAAAACTCAAAAGAATCAGTAACGGTGAATGCGTTTCAGGAACCACGTCCCCACGAACAATAGGCATAAATTGGCCGTCCACACGGAAAAGGCGGGCAGAGAGCCGTTTTTTGCGCCTTGGAGACCGAACATAAGCAGAGGATAGTAAAACAAGAGCACCGGGATAAAACAGGCAAAAAAACTGGTGAAAGTATCTGAGGTCTTCATGACGCTGGTGATCCAAATGGACATGGGAGCTCCCAGCCAGACGAAAAACAGGCAGGTGAATCCAGCGGCCCAGCGGCGGGGCGATTCCACGCCCAGACGGTTGATCTTCTTCTTTTCGTCCTTGATGATGTTCTTCATCTGGCGGATTTGTGGGGTGGACCAGGCATCGACGGTTCCCATGGTCGAAGCGAAAGCCCTTGCGGCGGCAATGCTTCGACGCTGTATGTCGGCGTGTTCCCGATTTTCCGCGATTTCCCGAGGGATGTCCCACAGGGCTTTTTCCGAAGCGCTTTTCGGCTTGGAATCCGAAAGATTGAGAACTTTATCCAAAGGAACAACGATGGTCCGCTCGCTCAAGCCCATGCGTTTGTCGCCGCCTACGCCACCCTTGATATTGTGCAGGTCGACGCTGAGTTCCTGCTGGAGAAAATCGATTTTCAACTGCGCTTCCTGGGCCTCGATGCGGGTTCCCTCTTTTTTCAGGACAATGATCGGTGAAATCAAGCGACGGTTTTCGACACCCTGAACCATGATTTCCAATCCGGAATCGGTCTGGAAGCTATGTTCGGTTCTAAGTTGTTCGAGCAAAATATCTTCGGAAGCCGAATAAATGATGCTTTCCATACCGGCCCGCCCCCAGGTAACGGCCATCTCGTTGACCCAGACGGCCCCGAAACTGACAAAAAAGCTGAAGACCATTACCGGCCAGAGAAGCCGCCAGGGAGAAACCCCCAAGGACTTGAGAGCGACAATCTCGTTATTGCCGGACATTTTTGCGAAAAACGTGGTCACGGCCATGAGGAGAGCCATCGGGATCGAGATGGGCGACATCTTGATGATCACATAGGGAACCAGTTTGACGACATGTTTGATGGGAATCCCTTTGGATACGGCCTCTTTGACGAGGACACCGATAATTAAAACAAGTGTAAGTGCTATGAGCGCAATGAGAAACGTCTTCAAGATTTCCTGGAAGATGTAACGGGTGATCGTTTTCATTGCCGGACTGTTCTGGGAGTTTCGTCGGAAGTCGGATTCTCTTGAATTTTCTGAAATGGGTCAATAGGAATATTTCGTCTGCCATTTTGGCAGCCTTTTCATTATCGGGTTCCAAAGATCAGCCCAAAGACGATGTATCATCTCCAGACGGGAAGTTCGGGCTCTTTACGCAGGGAAATTCTTTTTCATGCAACTGGCACGCCGTTTGCGTGATATCCACCGTTTTCATTGTTGGCATCTCCTTTTGGCAGGAGATTTTGTACACGTCCAGTTATTTTGAGGAAATCCATGTCGAAAAAGAAAGAAGCATGCAGCGAAAAGAGCTGCGGGTGTAAGGGCACGAAGATCCAACCACTCGGCGACCGCGTTGTCGTTCGTCGGGAAGAATCGGAAGAACGCACCAAAGGCGGGCTCTATCTGCCCGATACCGCCAAGGACAAGCCGGCCCGAGGCACCGTCGTAAGCATCGGTAACGGTAAAATTCTGGATAACGGTCAGCGTTCCCAATTCCAAATCAAAGAGGGTGACAAGGTCATCTTCCTGTCCTATGCCGGGGAAGAATTCAAAGTCGGCGACGACGAACTGCTGCTCATGCGGGAAAGCGATGTGCTGGCCGTGATCGGCTGAGGTGAATGGAAAATGGAGAATGGACAATTGAAAATGTTCGGAGCATTGTCTGTTCGTTTGCAACGTTTTCAAAAATAGTTTTCCATTTCCAATTTTCAATTCAAAAAACAAAAAAGCAAGACACAACCAAAATAGTCTCAGGAGAACCAAAAACATGGCCAAAATGATTGCATTCGATCAGGAAGCTCGCGAAGCTCTGCGACGCGGCGTTACGAAATTGGCGAAAGCCGTGAAGGTCACTCTCGGACCGCGCGGACGGAACGTCATCATCCAGAAAAGCTTCGGATCTCCGCTGGTCACGAAGGACGGCGTGACCGTGGCCAAGGAAGTCGACCTCGAAGACACCTACGAAAACATGGGCGCCCGAATGGTCCGTGAAGTCGCTTCAAAAACCAGCGACGTGGCCGGTGACGGAACCACCACGGCGACCATCATGGCCGAAGCGATTTTCAACGAAGGCATGCGTGCCGTCGTGGCCGGCGTGAATCCGCTCCACCTGAAAAACGGCATGGACAAGGCCGTTGCCGACATCATCGAAAAGCTCAAGAGCATGTCGGTCAGCGTGAAGAACAGCAAGAAGGAAATCGCCCAGGTCGGAGCGATCGCTTCGAACAACGACCAGGAAATCGGTAACCTGCTCGCCGAAGCCATGGAAAAGGTCGGCAAAGACGGCGTGATCACCGTCGATGAAGGCAAAAGCCTGACCACCGAAGTCGAATGGGTCGAAGGCATGCAGTTCGATCGCGGTTATCTTTCACCGTATTTCGTCACGGATCCCAACAAGATGGAATGCGTGCTTGAAAATGCGTACGTTTTGCTCAGTGAAAAAAAGATTTCCAACATCAAGGAAATGATCCCGCTGCTCGAAGCCGTGGTCAATACGGGTCGGCCGCTCTTGATCATCGCCGAAGACGTCGACGGTGAAGCCTTGGCCACGCTGGTCATCAACCGATTGCGTATCGGCATGAAGGTTTGCGCGATCAAGGCGCCGGGGTACGGCGACCGTCGCAAAGCGATGCTGGAAGACATCGGCATTCTCACCGGCGGCGAAGTGATGTTCGAAAGCCTGGGCCGGAAGCTCGAAAGCATGACGCTCACCGAATTGGGTTCGGCTAAACGCATCGTGATCGACAAGGACAATACGACGATCATCGAAGGTGCGGGCAAGAACGACGAAATCAAGGGCCGGATCGAACAACTCCGCCGTGAAATCGACAACGTTACCAGCGATTACGACCGTGAAAAGCTTGAAGAGCGGCTCGCGAAACTGTCCGGCGGCGTGGCGAAAATCCTGGTCGGAGCGGCCACGGAAAGCGAAAGGAAAGAACGGAAAGCCAGCGTTGAAGACGCCCTGCACGCGACCCGCGCGGCCGTGGAAGAAGGCATCCTGCCCGGCGGTGGCGTGGCCCTGTTGCGTGCTTCGACGGCGGTGAAGCACGACGGTCTGGCCACGGACGAGGCGGTCGGTTACAAAATCATCGTGAGCGCTTGTCGGGCTCCGCTGACGCAGATTGCCATGAACGCCGGAAAAGACGGCGGTATCGTTTGCGAAAAAGTCGCCGAGGGGAAGGGCAATTTCGGTTACAACGCTTTAACGGACGTTTACGAAGACGTGGTCAAAGCCGGTGTGATCGATCCGACGAAAGTGACCCGGACGGCCCTGACCAACGCCGCGAGCGTGGCGAGCCTGATGCTCACATCGGACGCTTTGGTCGCCGATATTCCGAAGGAAGACAAAGGCGGCGCCCCGGCGATGCCTGGCGGCGACATGTACTAAACCGCCGAAGGAACCAAGAACCGGAAGTGGAGCGTCAGCGAAACTTCCGGTAGCGTTTCAATCCCCGAGTTGCACTTCGCCGCACTTGGGGTTTTTATTTGCGCTTCATTACTTCTTTCTTTTTAGCGCACTCCAAACCAGGTTACGTTCGTCCCGGGTAAAGCACAGGAACGTGTACGCCGGGACATAAAACGCAACGGAAAGTCCGCCTACCAGGAACAGTCTCGGATAGTTGCTTTGCACCAGCAGGAACGTCACCACGCCCGGCAAAAGGCAGCAGATCATGCCTCGAAAAAGCGATCGGACAAACTGGGCGTAATACGTTCGGCGTTTCAGGTTCAACACCTTGCACACGAAATGCGGCTGGAGCACGAGCCGGGCAATGGCGCCGGCGATCACCAGGCTCAGCGCGGCCCCGATCATCCCGTAAAAGTAAATCAAGACGGGAAAGAGCGCAACGGCGATCGCCGCTTCGATGAAATTGACCAGCGCGTAATACTTGTGCGTCGCCGTCCCGAACAGAAATTCCACGGTCGGCGCTTGCGATTGTTCGAAAAGAACCGTAAACGACAAGATCGCCATGGGAAGATACGTTACGATCCATTCGGGATGTTCGCCGCAAACCCAGCGTTGGATGAACGGATGCCCCCAGGCGATGAGTCCGAAGGTGACGAACACGGCTGCGCCCATGGAGACTTTGATCGCAAAAAACAGCGCTTTCCGCATCGTGTCTTCCTGCTTTTGGGCTCCAAGCTGGGCGAACACGGGCGAAAGAAAATTGGACAGCAAGGCGATCGCTTCGGCCCCGAGCGAACAAAGCGTAACGCAAACGGCCTGGTAAACGGCCACCTCGTCCAAGCCTCGCAGCGCCGTGATCAGGAAGATGGCCAGCGAAGTGTGCAAGTTTTTCGCCAGGAACGACGCGAAAGCGAAAAAGCCGAATTTGTACAACGTGGCCACGGTTTCCCTGGTCACCGAACGAGGCGAAAGGTGAAGTTCCGGAACGATCCGCCGAGCGATGATCGACCAAACCGGCAACAGGCTCAGCGTAAGACAGAAGCCGGCCAGGGTCAACGAAATCACGCCGCCGCCGAGATAAAGCACCGTCAGGCTCGTGACGGGCCGAACGACTTTCATGATTAGGCTGACGCCGGAAACGATTTCGTTGCGCAAGGCTCCCGAAACCACGCCGATCAATGCCCGGAGCAGAAGTTCCACGCCGAACTGGGCCGTGATGATTATCAAAATGATCCGACCCAGAAGCAGGTTGCGCTGGAGGGAGTTCGGCCCGTTGAGAATCTCCGCAAACGTGGTCAGCGACGGTCCCACGGAAGCGTCGGCGGCCAGCTTTTTCGCGATCCAGGGACTCCACCGGACGATTTGTTCGAGTCCGAGGCAGAGCAGGGTCGCGATGCCGAGGCTTAAAATACCGAGACCGCAAAAGAGAAAAAAGCCGGAGCTGAAAAACCGGTTCAGCGCCTCGCCGTCTTTTTGGGCCAGCGATGTGGCAACGTGCCGGGAAATGGCTGAATTCAAGCCCGACTCCATCAGGCCGATGATCGAAACCACGGTGCCGACAAAGACCATGAGTCCGTAATCGTTCGTCCCGAGTTTTCCGAGCATGTACGGCGTGAGCACGAGCCCGATCGCCGCGGCAACGAGCATCCCAAGCAACCGCAATCCGCTGCTGAGAATCAGGCGTTTCAAGAGCGGTGAATTGCGGATGTCCATGACGAACTTATTATTTTACTGTTCATAGTTCCCCGAATGAACGGGCTTATCGGCCGATCAATGTCTCGATCATCGCACCGACCGCCCGGCGGCGGTCGAGGAGCGGCCGGGGATCGATCGTGAATTCGGTCATTGATTTCGTTACGGAATCAGGGACGACCAGGAGCGATTCCGCCGCTTTTCGATCCACGTCGGCAAGGGTCGCTCCCTTCGTTTTCAACAACTCCCGGAGGAGATGAAACATCTCATAATCCTCGACACCCTCCCGAAGCATGGCCAAACGGATGCTGGAAACCGGCTTTTCGAACATCGGTTTATCTTCGTTCAATCCCGGCACGGCGGCGGCGAGCGGCGGATAGAGGAAACGGCCGTCGCCGTTGCCCCAATAAGTGTTTTCGCCGGAATATCCCATCGGATCGTCGTAAGGATTCTGGAATCCGTTCGGATAATTCGGCGGACTGTTCCAGTAATTCGACTGCCAGATGAGCGAACCGACGATTCCCCGCTGCCAAGCCTGCCAGTGCCAGATTCGCAGTTCCGTAGCCGGATGGTCGATAAACAGCGTGCAGTACGGCGCTTTCGGACCCGTGCAGACATACCACCAGAAACGTTCGCCTTTTTCCATTCGTTCCTTCGCCAATTCCTCGTCGTAACTGCTTGAAACGGGACACCAGATGTCGAGCGTCACGCCGATTTTTTCCATGGCGTCGAAAAAAGCCCGGTCCCGCATCATGAGCGTCATCATCCGGGGGAGTCCCGGGGCGTAATGCCGGAGCCGCTTGAGTCCCTCGGCGACGAAATCGTAATCGTGCTTGCCCGGTTCGTCGAACCAATAGACGTACGATTTGTCGAGCCAATGTTTCTCCTTGAGGAAACCGACCAGCTTGGCGTAGTAGTCGGCCATCATCGCCTTGTACTGCGGCGTGTCGGGACCGTACTTCCCGATCGACGGTCCGGATCGCGACTGAAACGTTCCTCCCCCGAGGCCGTGTCCCGGAACGGTGAAATTCGTGAAATGGAATTTTGCCAAGACCCGGCTCATTTCGGCTTCGTATCGGGAGAAATCGATTTCACAGCGGGATTTTTCCCCTTCCTTTTCGTCCGGCAACCATTTGACGACGATGGGATCATATGGGGCGGGGTTGTAAATGCTGAGCCGGTGGTCGGCGAAGCACTGCAAATACGATTCGAGGACGCGTCGCCGGTCCTCTTCGGTTTTCGCGTTGTGGTACCGGGCCGCAAGTTCCGGGCTGAATCCGTATGCCGTATCAAGATGATTTTCTTCCGGTAACGAAAAATCCCAAACCCTCACGGCATACGGCGTCTCCCGGTCGAAGGATCCGTCGGCAGAACGCAGCCGAAAGAATCCCCGGTATTCCCCGGCGACGGCGTCGGCCGGAACCTTGACGTTGATCCAAATCGGTTGATTCCGCCCCGCTTCGATGTCAATCGGTTTGTCCAGCGGCGGCAGCGCATCAGGCCAGAAATCGATCAGGCCCGTCCCGTCCGTCCTGATGGAAACGAAGTGATAGTAGGCGTACAGCAACTCGATTTTTTCCACCGGAATCGTCGCGCCGCCCGGTCCTTTCAGTTCGGTGAGCGTTCCGGTCAAACCTCGGATCGCTTTACCGTCGGGAGCCCGGACGACGAATTGAAACGCTTCGGTGTCGTTTTTGGCCGCTTGAATTTCAATCGGCTTGACATCGCTCTTTTCCGGCGCCGGTCGCGTCCGGGAGATTTTCCAATCCGCCTCGGCCCACCAGAGCGACGCCGCTTCCGAGGAATCGACGAAGTATCCGTAGTCGTGTCGATGCAGCGGATGCGTTTCGACCGTGATCGTGTAAGTTCGATCTCCGACCCTGAATTGTTGTTCCCGTTTTCCCGGTGATGCGGAGTGAGTCAACGAGATCAGGTGTTCCCGGAGTTCGGTCCCCGGAGAGGATTCCGAAACTCGAATCCCACCGCCGGACGTCAGGACGAGTTCAACCTGTTTTTCCGTTGCGTCGGTCCCGGTCGGAGCGGCATCCGTGTAAGTCGCCGGGATCGTTTCGCCGACCGCATTGAGTTCTTTCACGTCGAGCGCTCCGTATCTTTCGGCAAGCGCCGCTTTCAGGTCGACGGCGTCGACTTGGAAATTACTGTCCGACACGCCGCGAATCCGCAGGAACAGTTCGCTCAAGGGGAACGCGATCTGCGGAACGATGAAATCGTGAACCCCGGTTTTGTCGAGCTTGCCGATTTCCGTCCATCGGGTTTGACCGTCTCGACTGACTTCGACGATGCCTGGCTCGCTCCCGGCGTAATAGCAAACGCCGACTCGAACGGCGCCTTCGTCAAACGGAATACTTTCCTTCGGTGAACCGTCGATGCGGGGTTGCAGATTGAAACGATAGACGACTTGTGATTCGTTCCCGAAACACCACCGCATCGAGTTGAACGTTGCATTGGAAAACTCGAGCGGACGATGAATGTTGTTCCCCCCGAACCGGCCGGAGAAACGGTAAACGCCCTTCGTGATCGTCTCATCGTCCCCGAGTACCAACGTCGCTTTTTTTCCATCCGACGGGAATTCGAATCCCTTCATGACGGGAACAATCGGCGTCAGCGTAACATTTCGATATTGATAGGTTCCCTTCGATTCCCATTGCCCGACACGGAGCGGCACCTCCGAAACGCCGTCATTCATCCGAAAACAGAACGATTCGTCCGTCCAGGCTCCTTTTTTCGGACGGTAATCCCTGCCGATCGGCCCGATCCCGCACGGCAGGCATCCCTGATCGGTGTCGGAACTTCGGAAGGAAACATCGAACCGATAAAATTCACCCGGCTTTACGGGAATCGGCTTGCTTTGCCAGTTTGAGGAGGATTTTCCGTCACCGACGAGCTCCAACACGACCGGAGAGGTTTGCCGATCGGAACCGGAAGGCGTCCAACCCTTAAAAGGGAAGGCCTGAGATTCCGCGGAAAACGAGGCCGAAACGGAAACAAAGGCAAACAGGATTGACAATGGCAGGGTGAAACAAAATTTCATGGCAAAGTTTTTCCGAAAAGAGAGGCGGAAGCTCGGTTGACGATCCCGCCGCGCCGGGTTAATTTCCGATTTCTCCCCGCTCGCAGCCGTACTCTTCGGCGATGTCGCTCATTTCTTTCCAGAGGGTCCTGATTTCGTCGAGCAGTTTTTCTTCCTGGACCTCAACATCGGGATCCTTGTCCTCGAAGTAGGAATTTTCCGCGTCGATTTGCAGCTCCTGGAGCTTGGCATATTCGGACAGCTTTTGATCGACTTTTTTCAGGAGGTTTCGGAAATCGGCAGGCAAATCGCTTTCCACGGCTTTTGTCGTGTAGTCGCGGATTTTATCGGCCAGGGTTTTCCTCGCCTCGCCCTTGACCGTGGAGTCGGAACCTCGGGAAACCAGGGCGCTCAAGCGCTTTTGCATGGCCGTGTACACCGTTTGAATTTCGCCCGCGTCAGCGGACCGGGCCGGTTTGGCTAAGGGCTTGGAAGCCGGTTTCGACGGCGGTGAGAAGGAAACCGCCCCGGAATCGTCGTCGGAGGTGTTCGAAGATCCGGCACGCCCCGAGGAGGATGTACCGGAAGCCAGGGGAAAATTGGGATCGGCAAGATTCTGGCTGAGATCCATGTTCCGCAATTCTTCACGGGAATGATTGCCGGGAATCGTCAATTCGGCTCTCGCTCCCAACGATTTGGCGTGGTCCCAGAGTTGAACCGCTGCCGCCAGACATCTTGAATCGGAAAGTACGAGTTTGCCGACAACTTCATGAAGCAGACCTTCGATTTCGCTCTGGCGCTGCGGAGAAAGGTCGGATTTCTGGGCCTCTTGTACAATAAGCACCATTTGTTTGGTCAGGTCGGCTTGATCCCGCCGAATACGCACCACTGTCTGGTAACGTTCCTTGAACGAAGCGGGACAACCGGTAACGCTGATCGCCTCATAGCGGTCGGCTTGCTTGTACAAAAAATCACGAAACGTGATAAGACCTTGAACATCTTCCTGGTTTTGAAAATTGCTGGCGTAATTCTCCGTTTCGGCATCAATGGCGTTGCTTTTCTTCAGGACCTTGACCATGTTGTTCTTGGAGGACTTGCTATCCAAGCCGAAGAAACTGACGGTGCCGAAGATGACAAAGGCAACGACGAAACCGATAGCACGTTTTGCGGTGTCAGGCATTTTTAGGCTCCGGAATGAGGTTTGGTGAAACGAGTACGTCACGTTCGGCTCTCATTTTACCCGCAGGCGACCCGGGATACCAGCCCTGAGCAAGATTGCGGGAGTGCCCGGATGTCGTAAAATTTTTCGACATCCGGGCCCGCGCGGCGTTCGGTCATTTCACGAAGAGGCCCGTGGCGTACCAGATTCCACTGCGGCCCCGGACCATATCGTAACCGTAATAACGATTCTTGCCGCGTACGCCGTTCCAGTGGCCCGGTGAGCCCCGCCAGGCCCGAACGCAGCCGATGGCCGCCTCGTACAAACCCTCGCCGGACCAACTTTGAGCGCAGACCTCCGAAGCGCCGGCTCCCAGCGCGGCGGAAATCCGGGATGTTCTCGCCCCGAAATTCTGGTGACCCAGAACACCGGTTTTCGCCTGGTATTCCGAATGGCCCTGGCATTCATCGAACAGGATTTGTTGCGGAAATCCCGTGGTCGTACTCAGCGGATTTTCGGGATGAATCCGAACCGCGTAAATCAGCGTCCGCTGGGTTACGGTCCCCGGCGGCAAAGTCAAAAAGGTTTCGACGTGCTCCATCGTGGGTAATTTTGCCCGAAGAAAAGGCAAAATGCCCGTCAACTCTCCGTAATACGCTGCGCCGGGGTTGGCGAAATCGAACGTGGCCAAACCGGGCATACCCTGCATTTCCTTGAACTGGGGCGATTCCAGGAGTCGGACTTCGGTGCCGTCCTCCTGGGTTGCCTTGGTCTCCATCGGCAAACGCACGACAACGTAATTACGCAGCTCGGAGACAATGTTTGCATCGGAAAGAATTTCCTTCTCGAATTTCCGACAGTTCTCCGCAATGGGCAGCGGTTGACGCTGATGGGCGGGAACGTGGGAAACCTGCCGAATCGGCCCGCCACCGGAAGAAACGAATTTCTCCTCGGTTTCATTGAGCAAAGAGGGCGAATCCTGTTCGGCGTAAAAATAGATCAAAAGATTTTGGCGATTTTCCTTCGCCTTGGCCTTGGCAGTTTCGAAGTCGGTTTCACCTTCAATGAACTCGAAGAGCTCCGCCAAGGGTTCATCGGCCCTGACGACGGGCGCCGAAAAGGCGGTCAGACAAAACATAACCGAAACGGCCGCCGTGACAAAAATGGGAAAATTTCGCAGGATTCTCCGTTTGCTACAAGCAGAAAATCTGCTATAATCCTCAGACTTTGATTTAACCTCGTGGACGACATCCGATTGCCGAGTTACATACCACATCCGTTTTCTCCTTCCGTATCATTTTCTGTCGTGAAAATCATCGCAACGTACGATGGTTTCACCGGACATGAAAAAAGTATCCTGATCGAGCGACAGCCGTGCGACACTCGATGAGCCGGCTCTGCCGGCGGGGTAAACGGACATCCTTGTCGACTTTTCTAATTGAAGCGTCCATGCAAGTTATGGGGATTATACCGTCGAATCACTTCTCCGCAAGAAAGATGGGGCCGTTTTTCGATAAAGTTTCTACAGCTTTTGCATTTAATTTTATCGCCTTTTTTTCGCATTTCCCCCGAAATCCCAAAGCCGGTTTTCGTATTTCGCCTTGTTTCCGGTAGAATCCTGGATTCACTTTACAAAAATAGAGAAAATGAAAAGAATGTCACAAATACGTCGCTCCTTTTTGGCGACCGCACTGTTGCTGAGTGTTTTCGTCGTTGCCGTTTACGAAACGGCTTCGGCACAAGGGCGCCGGATCCGATACACCCGGAGCCGTTCGACCGTTCAGCGTGCCGAATCGACAGCGGCAGCCGGAGAAACCTACCGACCCGCATCGAGAACGCCGGAAGTCAAAATCATTCCGAAAATGACGCCCGCGGAAGCCGAATCGAGGATTCTCGAACTATGCAAACAAATCAAGGATGACCCCAAGGAATTCCCGGCGGACGAACTCCAGAATTGCAAAGACCGCCTGACAAAGGCATGTTCGGAACTGGCGCGGCTTTTGGACCGCGATCCGAACCGCCAAGCGGCGGCCTATTGGCGGGAAACCTTGAAAATTCCGCTGCTCCAAAAGACACTCGCGGCAGAAGGCGAACCAGACGATGCGATTTTGGCCGAAGTCTGGCAAGCATTCCATGTGGACCGCTCTGGCGTGAAATGGCTCGTTTTCGAAGACGTGCGGCGTGAACTCCGCCGATACCGCAGTTTTCGAACCGTGCTCCAGGCCGATGCGTACAAGGGGCAGCTCGAAAATGTGTGCGACAATCTCGCCAAATATATCGAAGAATATGCCAAGAGCGTCGATCCGGGGTACGGGACTGCCTTGAGCGAAGTCGTTTGTTGGCTGGAAGATATCAGCATCGCCGATGCCCGGGCCGCTGAAGTGGCCTCACTGCTCCTGACCCGGCTTTCGTCCCCCAATGTGCACGCTTATGCCTCGCTGGATTTCATCGGTGTTCCTTTCGCCAGGGAATTGGTCGAAGATTTTTCGATCAACGAAAGCATCCTCGGAACCTCGGTTCGCGGTCGCGGTTCGATCTCGGGCTCGAGTGTCGCGCAGCTTGTCCCCGCTCAGGGGAAAGTTGAAATCAAGCTGGTTGTCGATGTCGACATGAAATCTTCCACTACGGGCCGGCAGTCCCCCGTTACGCTTTCCACGGACACCGCGGGTACTATGCGGGGCGAAAAGACGATTTCACTCACCCCCCAAGGCGTGGTTACGACTCCGGCCCGGACCAAGGCGAACCTGAAATCGAACATCCACAGCGTTCGAATCAACGGAGGACCGATCGTTCAGAATGCCGCTCGAAACCAGATTCAGCAGCGTCGTGCGGCGTCCCAGGCCGAGGGACAACGGCGGACCGAGCAGCGCATGAACGCTCGCATCGACGAGCAGATCGATCCCCGAATCGCCGAAATGAACGCCAATTATCACAAAAAAATCCGAACCCCGCTCATGAAGACGGGCCTGTTTCCCCGGATATTCGACGTCGCAAGCACGGCTGAAAATATCGACTTCGCCATGCTTGTCGGTGATATGACACAGATGGGGGCGGCCAGTAATGTCACTCCGTTGGAGGGCCGATACGATGTATTCGTGCGCATCCATCAATCAGCCCTGAACAATGCCGCGACGATCGCCCTGGCCGGCAAGAATTTCGACGAGGAAAAAGTTGTTGCAGACCTGAAAGAGCAACTCGACGAACTCCCGAAAGCCTTGGAACGCCCGGAAGATCAATCGCCGATCCAGGTCACCTTTGCCGGTCGGGACCCGATCTCGATTTCCTTCGTGGAAAACCGGATCAAGGCCGTGTTCCATATCGATGCGTTCGTACAGGAAGAAACCCGGCATCCGGGCTTGGATATCACGCTCCTTTACGATGTGAAGACGGTTACCGAGGAGGTCGACGGCCAGACGAAAATCCGCGTGCTTTTGGAACAAGCGGAAGCTCCCACGGCATTCCCGCGCGGTTTCGAACCGAACAAAGGCCAGCGCATTTCCGCACGACATCAGGCCATTCGGACAATCGTCCTCCGCCGTTTGGAATCGTTGGCAAAATCGGTGGAAGCGAAACCGCAGGAACTCAAGGGCGAATGGGAAGGAGCCGGACTTCTCGTGCCGAAACTCTTCGAGGCCCGGGACGGTTGGTTGACCCTCGCCTGGGATTGGGAATAAGGCTTGTCGAATAGCCCTGAAAAGAACCTTTGCCGTTCCCGCCTCTGCGGGAATGGCACTTGGGGCCGTGCGACGCAATTCCCGTACCGCGTTCAGAAATCGTCCAAGCCCGTGATGTACGTGTGACAGTGCGGGCAGATATGATATCCCAAGTCGATTTCCCGCTCGCAACTCGGACAAAGCTTGATATGCGGCATTGACACGGACGATCCGGACGTTTCCTCGCGAAAGGTCGACGATGCCGCGGTCACTTGGTTCTTCGGTATCGGACTCTTGGATACGGGATTCTTCGGCGGAGTCAGGGTTTTACCGACCCGCTCCGTTTTTTTCAGGCCGGGATCTCCCAGAATGCTGATGATTGCGCTCTCGGTGATCGCCGCTTCCGTGATCATCGGAATACTCACGGAAGCCTTACAGACCGGGCATTTGCCCTTTCTCCCCGCATTGGAATCCTTTGCCACCAAACGATGGCCGTTGGGGCAGGTCAATTCAATAGGCACGGCTGAGTCCTCCTTCCCAAGATAGCATCGCGGAAAGCTCTCACAAAGGGATTTCCGAAAAAGGTCTCGAAATCACGCAACCAAAACAATAACCCTCCGATGTCATCATACCCCGTTTCAGCGAAAAAGGGAAGAGAATCGACGAGAATTTGAAAAAAATACCCTTGTCCCAAAGAATTCAAACGGCCGGGGTCGAAAAAAAGGTTGTCTGCCGAACGGGATGTATGGAGCGATTAAAAAACGCAAACGAGGAGGGTTCACTCCGGAGCACGGATCACGCTTCGACCGCCGGACTTTTTATCGACGTGAATCTTAACCCCGATACGCTGCCGAATGGCGGGAACATGCGAAATGATACCGATTTGCTTGCCCTCCTGTCGAAGTTCCTCCAAGACGGACAAGGCTTTGTCCAACGTCTGTTCGTCCAGGGTTCCGAAGCCCTCGTCGAGAAAAAGAGAATCAACCCGGACATTCTGGCTCGCCATGGCCGAAAGGCCCAGCGCCAGTGCGAGGCTGACCAAAAACGTTTCCCCGCCGGAAAGATTCTGTGTCGACCGGACCACGCTGCCCTGGTCGATGTCCAAAACCTGGAGTTCCAACGAATTCGCGTCGCTGTCGTCGGCCAGGAGAAAATAGCGGTCCGTCATTTTCTGCAACTGTCCGTTGGCAAACTCGACCAGAATTCGAAACGATAATCCCTGAACGTAACTGCGGAATTTCGCGCCGTCTTTCGAGCCGATCAGCTTTTGCAGGGTTTCCCAGACTTTCGTGATTTCCCGCTGTTTTTTCCGCTTGTCCCGAAAGTCGTCCAGGATTTTCGAGTTTTTTTCGTCTTGGCTGATCTGCTCCCGAAGCGCGCCGGTCATTTCGAGATTGGCCCTGTTTTCCTCGTCCAATCGAGCCGACTCGGTTAGAATTTCTTCGTCGCTCCGTCCGCCTGCGGAAACATCCTCGGCCAGGAGTTTTTCAAGGTCCGCGCGGTTCTTGTCGCATAAAGCTTCGAGCTCGGGTCTCGCCGTCTTCAATGTTCGTTCGATTTCCGAGAGCCGGTCCCGATCCTTGCGATCCAGTCGCGAGGCAAGAAATTCCTGTTCGTTTCCAAAGCCCATCTCGGCGGCTTTTTCCAGGAAACGCTTCACGGCCGTCTCCAGGGCACCGTTCGAATCCCGAACCCCGGTGGCCGTTTCCTCAAGCCGGGTTTGCGCGGTCGCATGAGCGTTTTCGGCGGCGGCGTTTTCTTTCAGGGCCCGATCTTTCGCCGTCCGCGCCGCATCGAGTTTTCGTTTCGTTTTTTCTTCGGCACCCCCGGGATCGTCCTCGCCGAACAGCTCGGTCCGTTCTTCCGTAAGCCGGTCAAGGACGGCGTCCTGCGACCGCTTTTCGGCTTCGCGTAGGTTCAGCGTCGCCCGTTCGTTTTCCAACAGAGCCGTTTCCGTATCGATTTTCGTTTGGACATCCTTGACGTCGTCGAGCCGGTTTTGCAGCGAATCGATTTGTCCCCGGAGTGCTTCCGATTTTTGAACGGTCGCATCAAGTTCTTTGATTCTCACGTCAAGGAGATCGATTTTCCCTTGGGCGGCGTCCTCGCCCGGTTCGCCGGCGATTCCGTATTTTTCCAGAAATAACCCGATTTCTCCGAGTACCCGCTCTTGATCAAGTCGGTTTTCCTCGAACGCTTCGACCATGTTTTGACGCTCGATTTTCAGAGCCGCGACACGATGATCCGCATCCCGGAGGATTTTATCCAAGTCGCGTCGTTTCGCTTCCGTCTCCTGGATTTTTGTTTCGATATCATCCGGCCGGGGAACGTTTCCCGCCGCGAACGGATGCTCCAAGGCCCCGCAGAGAGGACAGGGTTTGCCGTCTTCGAGTTCCTTTCGGGCATCGAGAAAATCGGCAAACCGCCGGAGCGTGTCCCGGTGCTCCCGGAGTGTTCGGAGGATTTCTTCCACGGTTTCCCGTTCGCGCCGGGCCGAATCGACCGCGTTTTCCGCCGATCGGATGTCACGGTCCAGCGTTTCCGAACGATTTTTCAGTTTTCTTTCCTTTTCTCCGAGCGCCGTTTTTTCTGCAAACCGTTTTTTCGCGTCCCGCCAGTCGATAATATTTTCCGTAACACGATTTTTCTCCTCGACGAGTTCGGAAATCGCGAGCCCGCCGAGGAGGGTTTCCAGTTCCGTTTTGGCCGTCAAGACGGCTTCTCGGATCGTTTCGAGATCGTCGCCGTTTAAAACTTTTTTTCGTGCGATTTCCTGTGAGGCGATCGTTTCCTCGCGTTTTTCGATTTGCTTTCGAACCTTCGCAATCTCGGTTTCCAAGGTCGAAAGCGGCTTCCGCGCCGTCGCGATTTGCGTGTCGAGTTCACGAACCCGGACGAGGATCTTTTGCTCGGCGTCGGCGTCCTTTTGAACTTCGACCAGCGCGGTTTCCGCTGTTTTCACGGCAAGCCCGGATGTGTTCAAGGCCGAAGCGGTCGTCTTGAAATTCGTTTCCGCAACGGTTCGATCTTCCGCGGCTTTCACCACCGCCGCTTTCGCTTGAGTCAACGTCCCAAAAACGGTTTCGGCCTCCAGAGCCCGCTTGGCTGCGTTGAGCCGCTTGGCGTCTTCGGCAAACGTATTTTCGTCCGAAATTAGAGTTTCCCGTCGCTTTTCGAGTTCCGACGCCTCGGCACGCAACCGAGCGATGCTCTGCCGACGTCCGGCGACCGCCCGGATTTCGGCTAGTTCACCGGCCAGCGTTTTTTGTCGTTCTTCCGCCTTTTGGAGTTTTTTTTGGAGCGTGAGCCGCTCTTCGGTCGTAAGCATCGCGATTTGCCCCTGTTGCTGCTCCAGGGCCTGGAGTTTGCTCTTTTCGTCGGTCCAGCGAAAGAATACGGCCGAGGAAATCCGGCTGTAAATCTGGGTGCCCGTGATTTTTTCGAGGATGTCGGACCGCTCTTTACCGGGGCTTTTCAGAAACTTGGCAAACTCTCCCTGGGCCAGCATCATCGAACGCATGAAACGGTCGAAGTTCAAGCCGGTTTTCTCCTCGACGAGTTTGACGACGACTTTGGTCTTGTCGCCTTCGAGGATTTCTCCGGTACGGGCATCGACGATTTCGTGTTTGGCGGATTGAAGGTTACCGTCCGGTTTGTTGCGAGCCCGATGCTGCGACCAGGTGCAGCGATAAATTTCGCCTTTTTCCGTACTAAAAATGACTTCGGCCGAACAATCTCCGGTTGTTCGCGACATGATTTCGTTCTGCCCGCCCACATCGCCCAATCGCGGCGTTCTCCCGTATAAAGCCAGGCAAATCGCGTCGAGAATCGTCGTCTTTCCCGAGCCTGTTCGACCGACGATGGCGAAGAGCCCGCTCGACTCGAAAATCGGCGTGGTGAAATCGATTTTGAACTCGCCGACCAGCGAATTCAGATTCTTCAGGCGGATCGAATGAATTTTCATCGGGCGACTTCCAAGTGGCCGGTTCTTGTTTCGGGACCATTTTCTTCGTATACTGTTATTATCGTTGACTCCTTTGCGAATTTCAAGCCCGCGAAGATTCCGCCCGGAAGTTCCGCTTTACGTTCGGTTCGTCCTTTATCGTTTGGTTCATCACCCCCCGAAACGAGGTTATTATGCTACGAAAATTCTTTCTCTTTGCGTTTTTGTTCGGTTTTCTGCTCCCCTCGACGGCATTTTGCGTTTCGCCGCCCAACGGCACCTTGACCAAATCCTCCGACGGCCGCACCGAACTTCGGGTTTATCTCGAAGACGGAAAGCTGCTTTACAAAGTCGATTTCGACGGCAAACCCGTGATCACTCCGTCGCAGTTGGGTCTGAAATTTCAAGGTCAAGCGGACCTGAAGTTCCAGAATCATTTTTTCACGGCCATCAAGACCGATTCCGTGGATCAGGACTGGGAATACCCCTGGGGTCGGCAGCGGAAATACAAGGACAAGTTCAATCGAACCATTGTCACGGCTGAAACCGAGGATGGCAAATCGCTTGCCGTGGAATGCCGCGTTTACGACGACGGCGTCGCGCTGCGTTATCTCATCGATGAAAAAACCGTCGGCGGCAACGAATACGTTCTCGAAAAAGATTTGACACAATTCAATTTCAACGGCGACCCCGTGGGTTGGTTCACCGATTTCGGCGGCTTTAACAGCAGCCAGGAAAAAGAATATCCCAAGAACAACCTTTCGACCATCGGTCAAGGCGCCCACGTCGGTTGTCCCGTGGTCGTGAAAATCGGCGAAGGCGGGCCTTACGTCGCGCTGACCGAGGCGGAACTCAATCACTGGGGCGGCCTGTACTTCGAGGGCCAGGATGCTCCCGGCATCCGTGACATTTTCGATTCCGGCGTCATGAAAGCCGGTGACAAAGCCAGGGAATTTTACGTTCCCCTTCGGAAGGCGTTCCGGTTGGAACTCATCGCCGAAGACGGCGGCGACGGAATCGGCAGCGACCACGCCGACTGGGTCAACATGACCCTGTTCAAGAAAGACGGTACGAAAGTCGACTTGTCCACGCTCAAACCCATGTCGAACAGTCAGGACTGGGGGGCGCTCCGGATCAATAAAAGTTGCGATAATAATCCGCTGAAAATCGCCGGTATCGAATACAAAACCGGATTCGGAACCCACGCCGTTTCGAAAATCACGTTCGAGCTGAACGACGAATATTCCGACATCCGGGGACTCGCTGGCGTGGACGATGAAAAAGAGGGCCAAGGAACCGTCCGCTTCCGTATTCGGACCGTCCCCAAGCCCGACAACGTCCGCCTTCAAGCGACGCTGTCGCCTCGCCATGACGACCAAGGACTGACCGCAACGAAAATCGGCCCCGGTCCCTGGCGACTTATTATCGTTGCGCCGAAAGCGATCAATCTCGTCGACCAGACGATTCTGATGAACGTGTCCGCGCCCACGGACCCGAGCGCGGACTGGTCCTGGATCCAACCGGGTACGGCCTCCTGGGATTGGTGGAGCGACAGCAATTCGAACATGCGAACCGAAGCGATCAAGCCGTTCATCGACTACGCTTCCGAGATGGGGTGGCAATTCCATTTTCTCGACGACCCGTGGTATGCGGGCAAAAAATACCGCATGGGCGATCCCCGGAACAACGTCCTCAAGGGCAGCGATGAAACCGACGTCGAGGAACTCGTCAAGTACGCCAAAGAGAAAAAAATCCGGCTCTTCCTGTGGCTCAATTGGAAGGACATCGACCGTCAGATGGAAGAGGCCTTCGCCCTGTACGAAAAATGGGGCATCGCGGGCGTGAAGATCGATTTCATGGATCGGGACGACCAGGAAATGGTCGAGTGGTATGACAAGACGGTTCGTTTGGCGGCGAAACACAAGCTCATGGTCGACTTTCACGGCTCGTATAAGCCGACCGGCTATCGCCGGGCCTGGCCGAACCTGATCACCCGGGAAGGCATCTACGGCAACGAGCAGAATAAATGGACGAAATTGTCGGCCGAGCATTATTGCACGCTGCCGTACACCCGGCTCATGCTGGGGCCCGGCGATTTCACGCCCGGCGCGATTCTCAATCGGCATTTTCCCGGCGACCGCGGCGTGCCCGGCTACAATACGGCCCAGGGGATGGGAACCCGGTGCCATGAATGGGCGATCTGCCTGCTGTACGATTCGCCGATCCTGTGCCTGTGCGATCGGCCCGAACTGTACAGGACCGCCCAACCGGCCATGGAATTCTTCCGGAATCTGCCAACCGTCTGGGACGAAAGTCGAGGCGTGGAAGGCGAAGTCGGCGAGTATTTCAGCCTGATTCGGCGCAAAGGCGACGACTGGTACTACGCGGCCATCACGGATAATACCGAACGGGAATTGACGCTCAAACTCGATTTCCTCGGCGATGGCAATTACGAAGCGACGATCTACGCCGACTGCGAGGCAACGAAAACGGACGCCCGGAGGTACGTGATCGAAAAGAAAACCGTGACCACGGCGGACACGCTCAACGTGAAAATGACCGCAGGCGGCGGCCAGGCGATCGTTTTCAAGAAAAAATAATCGTCACAATAACCGACGGAAAAAACGAACCGGGGACCGCGTCCCCGGTTTCCCGCACTTTTATCGTCTTTTGTGATTGAACGATTTTCTGTGCGTCTCACCGGCGTCTGCGCCGCACGGCTAAACGGGGTTAAGGATGAAAATTCTGGTGCTTGACGAATGGCTTCCTTCGATGCGGAATTCGGGGAAGTCGATCCGGACCTTTGAACTGCTGGCCCCTTTGGCCCGGCGGCATGAAATCACGTACCTGGCCCACGTGGATCCGTCGGAGCAGTCAGAGAACATCCGAACCATGGAAAACGCCGGTTTCAAGGTCGTTTGCGTGCCACGGCGGAAAGTGTACGGCTCGATTCCCGCGGTCCTGCTCGGCGCCTTTCCGGCCTTGCTGGATCGCCTGCCCAGTTCCGTACGACGGCATTTTTCGGACGA
>JBEBTM010000007.1:0-30976 GCA_040393745.1 Thermogutta terrifontis
GTTCTTTGCCAGCGATTGCTACGAAAACTCTGCCGGTGCGCCGAGCGGGTCGAAGACGCGATGGAAATCAACCTCCGGGGAACGGCGTTCACGTTCACGAATTACCGACAGGCCCGGGGCTGCGAGGACTGCGGCGGCACCGGCTACGCGGGACGGGTTCCCGCCGCGGAAATTCTGCCGCTAGAAAACGAGGAAGTCGTTCACGCCCTTTTGAATCGCCGGTCCACGGCAACGATCCAGCGACTGGCCCTGCGGCACGGCATGGTCTCGCTGCCGGAAAACGTCGCCGCCCTGATCACCGAAGGAATCACATCGCCCCTGGAAGCCAAAAGGGTTCTCGGCTAGCGGCTTGGAAAGATTAAAACCGGGAATTTGGACGCCCGGAACCGGTTTTTACCGGATTTTTCGGAAATCGTCTTTCAGCGAACGATACAAATCCTGATAGATCGTCATCCCGATGTCATAAGTTTTTTGCGATTCGGCGACCGGCGCGGTTTCCCGGACGACCTTGATCACGGCTCCGCAGGCTTCCTGAATGTTCTTGAACGCTCCCGCTCCCACGGCGGCCAAAAGGGCGACGCCCAGAGCCGGCCCCTCCTCGGAATTGATTGTCACGACACGCTGTCCGAAGACATCGGCTTGAATCTGGCGCCAGAACGGGCTCCGCGACCCGCCGCCGGACGCACGAATCTGACGAACCGGGATGTCAAGCCCGCGAAAGATTTCCAGCGAATCCCGGAGCGAATAGGTCACGCCCTCCATGACGCTCCGGACCAGATGCCCCCGATTGTGACTGAGTGTGAGTCCGATGAAGCAACCCCGAGCGAACGGGTCGGCATGCGGCGTGCGCTCCCCGCTCAAATACGGCAGGAAAAAGAGTCCCTCACTGCCCGGTGGTGTCTTTGCCGCTTCGGCGGTCAGAAGATCGTAAACCTCCACACCTCGACGCTTGGCTTCTTCGCAAAGTTCGACACATAAAGCGTTTCGGAACCATTGCAGCGAACCGCCCGAGGAGAGATTTACGCCCATGAGATGCCATTTTCCTCGAACGGCATGGCAGAAAGTATGGACTCGGCCCAACGGATCGATCTTGACCTCGTCGCTGTAAACGAACATCACCCCGGACGTTCCGATCGACGTGGACAGGACGCCTTCTTCGACGATGCCGTTTCCGATAGCCCCGGCCGCGCAGTCGCCCGCACCGCCGACGACCACACAGTCCGTAGTGAGTCCGAGCAGTTCGGCCGCTTGGGGCGTGAGTCGCCCTGTGACGTCTTCCGATTCGTAAACCTTGGCGAAAAGATCGACGTCAAGTTTCAAGGCTGCAAGGAGTTCCGTGGACCAGTTCCGCTTGGCCACATCGAGCAGCAACATGCCGCTGGCATCGCTGACCTCGGTGGCATACTCCCCGGTAAGTCGATGGCGAATCTCGTCTTTGGGCAGTAAAACTTTGCGCAGTTTCTCGAAATTCTCCGGTTCATGATTCCGAAGCCAAAGGATTTTCGGGGCCGTGAATCCGGTCAGAGCGGGATTGGCGACCATCCCGATGAGTTTTTCCCGACCACCCGCGGCGGTCGTGATTTCCTCGCATTCTGCCACGGTTCGTTGGTCGTTCCAGAGAATGGCCCGGCGAATGACACGATCCTGAGCATCGAGAAACACGCTGCCGTGCATCTGGCCGGAGAGCCCGATAGCCTTGACATCGCCGGGTTTCAGTTTCGCCTTGGCCATGACCGCGCGAACAGATCGGACCGTTGCGTTCCACCAATCGTCGGGTTCCTGTTCGCTCCAAAGCGGTTTCGGCGCGTAGCAGGGGTATTCCTGTAAATCACCCGCAAGCAGAGTTCCATCGGCATCCATCGCCAACGTTTTCGTGCCGGAAGTTCCAATATCGATACCGAGAAAGACCATGAGGATGCCTTGCGTTAAATGGTTTCAATCGCTTGCGTTTTATCGCATCGTGTACAGTGTATAACTATTCCCGATTTTAGTCAGGTTGTCAAGAATTGAGGACTCATTTTGAGCAAATTTGACGCAATTGGGTAATCAGGTATTTTTCTTCGCCGAAATTTACGGCACATTCCAAACAATCGTTGCTTTTCTGCGTATTGAATTTGGCGAGAGGATTATTTCGCAGCAAAGTCGGGAAAAAATTTGCCCCCGACACTTTTGTGGGCTATAATCTCCCGTCCCAGTTTCGGCTGGTATCGTTCAAGCCATGCTCACGTCGAGCCGCGTCCATCGTTGACGGCATCGGGATGATGTCGTCCGTCTTACAGGGAAGTTATCCGCGTCCTTGTCCGCAACTTCCGATTCCTGTTTTTTTATACGACCCCTTTGGTTCGACCGTTCGTCTTCCGTTTAAAACGAATCGGTTCCGCGCTGTCGTAACGGCTCGTCCCCCCTGAACACCTATTGAGTATCCCCGCCATGAAGCGTTTTTTTCAAACCTGTTCCGACCTTTTAACATCTTCCAGGTCGCTGTTGCGCCGTAGCATCGTCGCCCTGGGATGGTTCGCCCTGAGTTTTCAGATCAGCGGTGACGCCTCGGCCCAGGTTCGATTTGTCCCCCCCGTTTTGAATCAACCATCCGAGGCAAACTCTTACCGATCCGACCCTTCT
Organism: Thermogutta terrifontis; assembly: GCA_040393745.1. Classification (GTDB taxonomy): domain Bacteria; phylum Planctomycetota; class Planctomycetia; order Pirellulales; family Thermoguttaceae; genus WRKP01. The sequence continues at coordinate 2,623 of JBEBTM010000007.1, forward strand.
CCCCTACCCTCCCCGACGGCACGTCCAAGCGCCCAGGGGAGTTCCGTCTCCCGTGATCCGGTCCCGCTCCCCCCCGGCGAACCGATCTTCTCGCCCATGCGTATCGAACCCACCCGGCCATCGGGTCCGTTCGATGACGCTGCGTTCGACGGTTCGTCCGTTCCCTCCCCCCCGGGAACGGCACGAACCAGCAGCGTGGCTCCGTTACCGTCCGGCGATTTAACGCCCCGGCGCACCTGGAAGCCCATTCCGCTCCCGTCGATCCAGTCGGTCCTACCCGCCTCGAAGCCGTTGCCGTTGCCGCCGGCGATCGACCGGGAGGAATTGGCCGTGGTTCTCCAGCACGGTTTGGAACTTGAAACCGAACAGCGCTGGGGCGATGTGCTCACGCATTACGATACGGCCCTGCGGATTTACCACAACGACGAAAAATTGATGGAGCGATACCGGGTCGCCCGGTTCCATTTCGACGTCGGGCGCCGAACCAACGATTCCAGTTTTCAGCGGATCATCCACACGATCAACCAGGTCGACGCCCTGAATTTGTACGAAAAAATCCTTACCAAGATCCAGAACGATTACGTCGATCTGCCGCATTGGGATCATCTTTTTCGTTACGCCGTCCAGGACGCGGAGATCGCCCTGTCCGACGCCAACTACCGCAAGCAGGCCAACATCAAGGCGTCCAAGCGGCAGGTCGGCGATTTCCTCACCGAAATGCGTCTCACGGCGGACGGCTGGGAAATCCGGAATCGGGAAGACCTGAAAAACGGCATCCTCGGTTTGGCCGTGGCCGCGAACAAACAGCTCGGACTCAACCCGGTTATCTTCCTCATGGAATGCACCTGCGGCATCGTCAACTCACTGGACCCTTATTCCGGCTACCTCACGCCGAACAAACTCAACGAACAGTATTCGATGATCTCCGGGAACCTCGTCGGACTCGGCGTGGAATTGCGCTCGGACCGTGAATCGTTGCGGATTGTCCGGGTCATCGAGGGCAGCCCGGCCCAGGAAGGCGGACTTCGTGACGGCGACCGGATTCTCGCGGTCAACGGTATTACCACCCGAGGTAAAGACACCGACAGTGCCGCCGATTTGCTCCAAGGCGAAGAAGGCACGGTCGTCCGACTCACGGTCCGTTCGGCAAACGAAAATTCGCGTGCCGCCCGGGACGTCAACGTCACACGCCGCCGGTTCGATGTGCCCAGCGTCGAAGACGTTCATATGATCAATTCGTTTCTCGGTTACGTCAAGCTCACCGGCTTCCAGTCCCGAACGGGCCACGAACTCCGCCGGGCTCTGCACGACCTGGATCGGCAGGGCATGCAGTGTTTGATTCTGGACCTGCGTGGCAATCCCGGCGGACTGCTCCAGGTGGGCGTGGAAGTAGCGGACATTTTCATCGAAAGCGGCCCGATCGTCCGGACCAAGGGCCGAAACAGCACGACCGATATGCCATACATGGCCACGGCGGAAAATACCTGGAAAACGCCGCTGATCGTGCTCATTGACGAGGAAAGCGCGAGCGCCTCGGAAATCGTGGCCGGCGCTATTCGGGATCACCAGCGGGGTACGATCATCGGAAAACGCAGCTTTGGAAAAGGAACGATTCAAGTGATTTTATCGGTCGATAGCGGCCAGCCCGGTCTCCCCCCCGCCGGGCTCCGCTTGACCGTTGAAAAGTTCTTTTCGCCGAACAATTGGCCCTACAGCGGTGTGGGTGTCTCTCCGGACATCCCGGTCGAAACGGAAAAGCGAGTCACCTTGGCAAGACCGACCAACGGTCGGCTGGAAATCCCGGTCCATTCCCGAACCGTCAGCAGCGCCGATGACGACCCTTTCATCCGTCAGGCCATTGCCACGGCAAGGGAAATGTCTGCGGAAACGACAGCTCATCGTGGAGAGTAAAAAGAAGAGTTTCTCCCCATGACCCGACTCCCCAAATGGCTCAAACAACAGCTTCCCAAAGGTAACGCCAATCACTTTACCGAGCGGCTTTTGGAAACGTTGCACCTGGAAACGGTTTGCGATCATGCGAAGTGTCCGAATCGGATGGAATGTTACGCTCGTAAGACCGCGACGTTCCTGCTCATGGGGCCCGTCTGCACCCGGAATTGCCGCTTTTGTAGCGTTCAAACCGGCACTCCCGTCCCGCTGGACGCCGAAGAACCCCGCCGGGTTGCTGAGGCGGTCAGGACGCTCGGTCTAGCCCATGTCGTGCTGACTTGCGTGTCCCGGGATGATTTGGAGGATGGCGGTGCGGGGCAGTTCTGCCGCTGTATCGACGAAATTCGAACCCTTTTTACCGGGAAAACCTGCCCGAGAATCGAAGTCTTACCCAGTGATTTCGCCGGTAACATGGATGCCGTGGACCGCTTGGCCGATCGGGAGCCAGAAGTGTACAATTACAACACGGAAACGGTCCCCAGGCTTTTCAGGGACATTCGCGGCTTGATTCCCGATTATCAGCGTACCCTGGACATTTTCCGACGTATCCGGCAGCGGCGTCCGAACATTTTGCTCAAGTCGGGCCTGATGCTCGGGCTGGGCGAAACCGATGAAGAAATTCTCGCTGTGCTCCACGACCTGTTCGAAGCCGGTTGCCGGGCGGTTACGTTGGGACAGTATCTCCAACCGACGCCGCGGAATCTTCCCGTGGACCGGTACGTCATGCCGGAAGAGTTTGACGGATGGGCCCGAAAGGCCCGGGAAATCGGATTCACGTCCGTCGCCTCGGCCCCGTTTGTCCGTTCAAGCTATCGAGCCGCGGAAGCGTTGTCACGTTAGATGAACGCAACCCGCCAAATGGGCTTTTGGCAACATCAAAACGGACTCATTAACCTATCGGCAAAAGCTTCAGGTTTCTTTTCCCGTCACGATTTGGTTTTGATGCCAATAGAGGCCGATGATCGTTTTAGCGTCTTTGATTTCACCTTTGGAAATCATGGTCAACGCTTCGGGCAGGGTGACTATAATCGTTTCGATTTTTTCGCCATCCTCCATGTCCGTCGGACCGGCAATGAGGTCTGTCGCCTTGAAAAGATGCATTTCCTCTCGCATGAAGCCGGGCGAGGTGAAGAAAGACAAGATGGGCGTGATTGTTTTGGCCGTGAAACCGGTCTCTTCGATCAGTTCGCGTCGGGCCGTGAAAATCGGTTGTTCGTTCGGTTCGAGTGTTCCCGCCGGAAGCTCGACCAAGTTCGCGTCCACGGCAATCCGTTGCTGGCGAATGAGTACGATCCGTCCATCAGACATGATGGGAAGCACGGCCACGGCACCGGGATGGACGACGATGTGCCGTTCAAGCTGCTTCCCACTTCGACCGGTAATGAAACGCTTGACGACCTTGAAAACCCGGCTGGTGAACAGCGTGTCCGATTTGTCTGGCGGCAGAGACATGGGAAGAGTGACCTCCAAGGATCAAGAGCCCCAAGTAGCGAAGCACAACTTGGGGATGTAACGCCTAACTTCTTTCTTTGAACGCTTTAATCATCATGGGGATCACCTGTTTCAAATCGCCGACGATACCGTAATGGGCAACGGAAAAAATCGGGGCGTCTTTGTCCGTGTTGATCGCGATGATCTTGGCCGATTCCTCCATGCCGGCCCGATGCTGGATCGCACCGCTGATTCCACAGGCGATGTACAGCGCGGGACGAACCGTAGTGCCCGTCTGGCCGATTTGGTGTTCATGACCGATGTAACCGCTGTCCACGGCGGCCCGGCTTGCACCCACGGCGCCGCCGAAGGCACCGGCGAGATCGAAAATCAGGTCGAAATTCTACTTGCCACCCACTCCGGCCCCACCGGCAACGATGACCCGGGAGCCCTTGAGGTTCAGCTTGCGTTTTTCGACTTCCCGCTTGATGACTTCCACCGCGAAAAGGGCCTGATTTTCCAGTGAAACCGCCTCCTTGACGACCTTGCCTTTTCTGGCCGGATCGGCATCTCGGAGCGGCATTACGCCTTCACGGACCGTAGCCATCTGGGGCCATTGATCGTAATTGACAATCGTCGCGACAATATTTCCGCCGAAAGCGGGGCGGATTTGAAGCAACAGGTTCGGGTGGACCGTACCGTTTTTCTCGGTAACATCGCTGATATCCAGATCAGTGCAGTCGGCTGTCATGCCGCTACGGGTCGTGGAAGCGACGCGGGGAGCCAGGTCCCGGCCGAGGTTGGTCGCCCCGAAAAGCGCAATTTGCGGTCGGTATTTCTTGATAAGCTCAACGAGCACATGGGCGTAAGGATCGGTCCGGAAATCGGTAAGGGCCTTGTCTTCAACGAGATAAACGTTGTCCACACCGTGCGAAATCAGCGTCCCGGCATACTTTTCTACGCCACCGCCCAGCAGGGTGGCTCCAACCGAAACTCCGAGCTTGTCAGCCAGTTGCCGGGCTTTACAGCAAAGCTCCAAAGAAACGTCTTGGAGGACTCCGTCTTGAACTTCCGCGTAAACCCAAACCTCGCCTTGTGTGTTTTTCTCGATCATGGAATTTTCTGATTCTGAGGTACGACGTCACGGAAACACTCGTACAAAGATGACGCAACAGTTGCATTTTAACTTCGGGGGCGATTCTACCACGAAACGTGGGAATGGGCAAGGGTCAGTCGTATTGGATCAGGGTCTCGATGTTCGAGACTTTGAGTTTGTCCCGCCCCTTGAGCGAAAGGAGTTCCATGACGAACGCCGCACCCACGACCGTGCCGCCTTGCTGTTCGATCAATTCCCGGCAGGCGTCCATGGTGCCGCCCGTGGCCAGGAGGTCGTCGATGAGCAGGATACGGTCGCCTTTGTTGATGGCATCGACGTTCATTTGGATCGTATTCGTACCATATTCCAATTCATAAGAGGTCGAAACCGTCTTGAATGGCAGTTTGCCCGGCTTGCGAATGGCAACGAGCCCGACGCCCAATTCGGTGGCAATGGGAGCGGCGAAAATAAACCCCCGGGCCTCGGGCGCCGCGATCATGTCGATGGGCCCCCAGGCGTCAATCTTTTCCACGAGCCGCTTTACGGTCTCTCGAAAAACCGGCCCATTCTGGATCAGCGTGGTGATATCATAAAACAGAATTCCCGGAATCGGAAAATCGGGAATCGTTCGGACGTGATCGGAAAGATTGGACATGATGAAGAAAATAATGGGTAAAGATATACTGGAAACGTTGTCAAATTAGCCGGTTTTTAATCTCTGCTTGCCGCATCCGCTCGACATAATCTCTTGGTGGAAAAGTAAGTTGAATGGCGAGTGGGAGCAACAAGCGATTGACCGCAGGAACGTTTTCCGGCCGTTTACGATACAGAGCGAGCAAAAAAACAGGACACCATCAAACATCTTCGATAGCGGAATCAAACTACGCAAGCTTTTTTCCCGTGAGGATTTCAAACGCTTCGACGTATTTCCCCCGAGTTTTTTCCACGACATCGCTTGGCAATTCCGGCGGCGGGCTGTTGCGGTCCCAACCGCTTTGGGTGAGCCAATCACGGACGAACTGTTTGTCAAATGACGGTTGACCTTTGCCGGGCTCATAGCGGTCGGCGGGCCAGAATCGGGAACTGTCGGGCGTCATGACCTCGTCGATGAGAATCAACTCGTCACCGAGAGCCCCGAACTCGAATTTTGTGTCGGCAATGATGATTCCCTTGGTCAGGGCGTATTCGGCGCCGCGGGTGAAAATGTCGATGGATCGCTTGCGAAGTTCCTCGGCGACGTTCCGGCCCACGATTTCGGCCATGCGGTTGAAGGAAATATTCTCGTCGTGACCCGTCTCCGCTTTGGTCGCCGGTGTAAAAATCGGTTCAGGCAGCCGGTCGCTTTCCCGCAAGCCCGGCGGCAGCGACACGCCGCAAACCGAGCCGGATTCCTGATATTCCTTCCAGCCGGACCCGCTCAAATAGCCGCGAACGACGCATTCGATGGGCACAACGTCGCATTTCTTGCCGAGCGTGGACCGACCCGCGAAGAGAGCCCGATTCGTGCCTTCGGGAAACGGCATGGCGTTGACGTCGGTGGTCAAAACGTGATTGGGCACGCCGAGATAATGGAACCAAAATTCAGCCGTCTGGTTCAATACCTTGCCTTTATCGGGAATTCCCGTGGGCAGAACCCAGTCGTAGGCACTGATTCGGTCAGAGCTCACCAAGAGCACCGAATCGCCGTTGGAATCCTCGAATGTGTAAATATCGCGCACCTTACCCCGCTTGGGAGTCATTCCGGGAATGGAAGTTTCGAGAACGATCATATTGCCCGTAGGGTTTTAGGATGAGGGAAACGGAAAACGGTCATTGTTGCAGTCCGTCAGGGCCTTGTCAAGCGCACAGCCCCCCCCGAACCCGCGCCGACGCCCGGGACAGAACCCGGACACTTTGCCTGGGGAAGTCTAACGTCCGCCTTTGAAGAAGTTTTTGAGCAGATTGGCGGCGGCATCCCGGCTCGTTGCGGGAGCGTCCTTTTTGAAAGTCCCTGAGGGCGAATCCTCTTTCGGTTCCTCTTTTTGCTCATCTTTCGTTTGCAGCGAGGCGAGCAGTTCCGAGGCGTCGATGGTTTGTGTTTCCTGATCCTGGTCGCTTTCCCCGGCGGAGAGGAGCCAATCGGCGATTTCGGCTTCTTTGGCATCCGGCGGCGTGGTTTCCGACTGGATTTGAACAGTCCGGGTCACCGCGTCACTGACCGACTCCACCTTGGGTTTTTTCTGCCCCTTGACGGCTACGGTCAAATGAACAAAGAATTCAAGGGGCCCCACGCTGAGCTTGTCACCGTTTTTCAGCTCGTGCTCCATGGAGACACGCTCACCGTTCAGGTACACGCCGTTCTTACTGCCCAGGTCACGGATGGCGACGTATCCGTCTTCGGAAATGATCGCACAGTGATACCGGCTGATCAACTCGCTTCGCGGCTTCAAATGGCAGTCATCGGCGCGACCGATAATGAATTTCGGTCCTGTAATCGGAATGACCTGCCCCGCTTTACTTCCCCCTGCAACGACTAATTGAACATCCATCGTATTACCACTACTTTTCTATCGAGGACTATCCCGTCCGATCGGGCTCAACCGATCAAGCGGGCCTAGAAACGCCTGTCATCACGCTCGGGAAATTTACTGATCTTTTTCCCGGAATGAATGAAACACTATAAGTCCGGTGTAAACGGAAGAAAGCGACGAAAAACGTTCTTTTCGAATTTTGTCCTCTTTGCTACGCAAGTTCTATCAAAATTTCCGCTTTATAGTCAGGACCGGAAAAACTCACCACAATTCGTTATTTTTTCCCGACCCATGCTCCAGCATAGCGTTTTTTTTCAATGATTTCAATATCGCCGAACATTTCTTTTCGCTTTTCTTCGGGAAACGCTTCGCCCGGCTCGTCAAAATCGACAAGGATTTTTGGTATGAAGGCGTTTTGAAACCTTTCATGTCGTAGCGAATCGGTCGGTGCTTTATGCGGTGATCCCAGATCATTCAACCCCGGAAGTTCGGGTGCGGCGTCGCTGCGATTCCAAATTAGGCTTCCATGTTGAAGAACGGCTCCATGACGGTCGCGGTATTGAGCGCTGCCGAGAATCTTGACCCAGGAACCGTCGGTCGTTTGAACGATCAGGTCGCCCGGCGCAAAACGCTGGAAACAAAGAAAAACGTCTTTCCGTGTTTCCTTATCGGCCAAGCCGGGGATCTCGGATGCCAAGCGGGCCGTGAATCCCCAATCGCGCAGGATATCAATCGCCCGGCGATGGACCACGTCGTACAATTCCAGTCGCTGCCGTTCCGCGAAACGGTGACCGGGGGGAATCGCCAGACTGTAGGTCAGCTCCCGGTCGTGGATAATCGCGCCGCCACCGGAAAGCCGCCGGACGACATTGATATCCCGGCTTGCCGCATGGGATTGCCGGTCGTCATAACGCTGGAAATAGCCGAGAGAAAGCGTCGGCTCAGACCATGTATAAAACCGCAAAACGGGCACGTTGTGAAGTCGAACGAAGTCGAGCAAGGCTTCATCCGTGGCCATGTTACGCAGACCCACGTTGGAGATGTCTTGGAGGAGGAACATTGGGCAATTGAAAAGGGATCATTGAGAATTCGGAGGAACGACACGAGGTCGTCATTTTTCATTCCCGTTGTTGCTTGCGATTCGAACTTGCAGGCGGCCGAAGCGACGTGAAACTCGGACGAATTCCAGGGTTTCGAGCACTTGGATGGCCTGACGCTGCGATTCAAACGGAGGGTACGGAACCCAGTTGTTTCGTTTGGCGAGATAATCGTGCAAAAAACATGCCGTTTCCAGTTTGGTCCGGCGCGTTGACAAACGTTGGCGAGAAATTGAAAACGCCCAACCCGTCAGCAACGGAGCCGCGACTACGAGCCCGAAAACCAGCGTGCCAAAGGACATCGGTATCAATTCCCAGTCCACAGGAGCCCGGAGCGACGGCGCTTGGAGCAAGGGCTTTTGTCGGAAAAACGCAGCCCGATTTCCGTGGAACAGCGCCGGCAGTAAAACCACGCCCATCCCCACGGCGCACAAGCCACCCAGCATCGCCAAACAGCCCAGCGTCAACGTCCACGCCAACGCGGCCAGTCCGAGCGCAACGAGCCACCTGAGCCGGAGTCCGCGATTGTAGCGCCAAACTCTCTGCTGCAAATCGACTGTGGTGAGTTGTTGAAGTGATGCTTGCATAATTTCCCATCGTAAAATAGCATCCCCGACCCGAAAAGTCCAGTTAATCGAATTTTCCCGTCAATTCCGTCACCACCAAACGCCGAAAATACCAGGAAGCCCTGTTTGCCGAGCGACGTAGACGCCGGTGAGGCGCCGTCAACTTAACACCCCGGTCCAACATCGCAATGGTCCACTTTTTTACTGGAATCAGGAGACACAGTCTCCAGCTTGTCATTATTGTCGTTTGCTGCGTTTCGACCGCACAGGCCGAGGATGGCGTTTCTCGAACCGAGTTCGAGGCTTTTGTCCAGCGCTACGAGCAAACTCACACGCCCAAACCGGCCAAGCCGAGCAAGTTCTCGGTCAAGCCATATGGTTACATCAACCTGAGTGCCTCATACTAAACGGAGCGTACCACGACGGGCGAATACTGCGTCTATGCAAATTCACCGGAATTGGATGACGACGCGGGATTTCACATTGATCCGAAATCGACCCGGCTGGGTTTGAAAGTCAACGGTGTCGGTTTGCCGTGCTGGCAAAGGTCCGGCACCGAGGCCGTGGTCGAAGTCGATTTCCAAGGTGCGTTTCAGTCCCGCAACCGGGGTGGCCTGCTATTGCGGAAAGCCTATGTCTCGGTTTCAGACGGTTCGACGAAACTCCAAGCCGGTCAGGATTGGGAGGTGATTTCGCCGCTGTACCCGAAGACGCTCAACTACACGGCCGGGGCCTGTGTCGGTAATGTCGGATACCGTCGGGGCATGTTGAGGGTCGACCATCGCCTTGATTTCCATAATTCCAGCGATTTGACGTTCCAGTTCGCCCTGACCGACAATGTTTTTCGGGACAATTCAGCCGTCGTGCCCGCCTCGTCGCGCTGGCCGATCCTCCAAGGACGTCTGGCTTATTCGTTTGGGAAAGACTTTTTCCGGGCCGGGCCGGTCACGCTGGGCGTTTCATCACATTTGGGAGAACAGCGTTACGAATTCGCGGGACACCGGAAGTTTCTCAAAACCTGGTCCTTAAATGTCGACGCCAACATTCCCCTGACGGAAAAACTCGGATTCCAGATGGAATATTTCGTGGGCGAGAACCTGGCGAACATCGAAGGCGGCATTTTGCAGGGCGTAGATCTTGTCCGAGGGGACACGATTCGGGCCCAGGGCGGCTGGGCCGGGCTCCAATACCGCTGGACGAAAAAGCTTGAAACGAATCTTTGTTATTTGATCGACGATCCGAAGAACAGCGATGTGATCGCGGGCAATTCCTCGAACCATTTGGCCCGCAATTACAATCATTGCATCTTTTTGAATGTCCTATACAATTGGAGCGACGCCCTCATGACGGGCTTTGAAGTCAGTTTCTGGCGAACCCACTGGCAACGCTACGACCCGGTTTCGGGAACCGTCACGCCACTGGCCCCCGGAAAACCGACCCGATTGGAGTTTGTGACGAGATATACTTTTTGAAGAATGCAGGAGTCCTGACTCCTGACTCCTGATATGATACATGCCGTTATTCTCGCCGGAGGGTCCGGAACCCGGCTTTGGCCGGAGAGCCGGAAGTCCCGGGCCAAGCAGTTTCTCACCTTTCAGGCCGGTCGCTCCCTGCTGGAAACCACGATCCGACGGCTCGATCATCTCGGACCCGATCTCGACGTTCGCATTCTCGGCGGGCGTTCCATGACCGAACAGATCGAAGCCGCGATGCCCGATTTTCCGAAACGAAATATCCTCGCGGAACCTTCGGCGAGGAATACGGCCCCCTGTATCGGCTGGGCCGCCGCGAAATTGATTCGAGACGACCCCGAAGCCGTGATGGTCGTACTGCCCGCGGACCATGTCGTGAGCCCCGAGTCGGTTTTCTGCGACACGCTTCGCATGGCCGCCGAATTGGTGGAAGAAGATCCGAATCGGCTGATCACGCTGGGTGTCAAACCCACGGAGCCTTCGACTTCTTACGGATATATTCAGCGGTCCGAAGCCCTGAATTCGCCGGTCGCGAAAAAATACGGCGGCCTGACCGTGCCCTACAATGTCGTTTGCTTTCACGAAAAACCGGCTCGGGAAAAAGCCGCCGAATTCCTCGCCGCGGGCACCTTCGCCTGGAACGCGGGCATCTTCGTCTGGAAGGCGAAAACCCTGTTGGAATTATTGCGCCGTTTCGAGCCGGAAATCGGTCAATGTCTGGATCGGATCATCGAGGCCATGGGAACCGACCGTGAAGATGCCGTGACCGAAGACCAGTTCGAGAAGATGAAACGCATCTCGATCGACTACGCCGTTTTGGAGCGGGCCGAATCGATTGTCATGCTCGAAGCCCGATTTGCCTGGGACGACGTGGGAACCTGGTGTTCGTTGGACCGGCTTTATCCCGAGGACCACGACGCGGCGGGCAATCTTGCCGTGGGTACGAAAATCCTGGCGGTCGATTCCCGAAACTGCGTGGTTCGCGGAAATGACCCGAAACACCTTTTCGCGCTGCTGGGTCTGGAGGATCTGGTCGTCATCCAAACCGCCGACGCCACGCTCATCGCCCGCAAGGACCGCGAAGAATCGGTCCGGGATGTCATCGAAGAACTGAAAAAACGAAACTGGAACGAATACCTCTAACCCTTTTTGACGGTCGATGTCAACCAACTGCGGGACAATGAAAAACTCAGCGAGATTTACCGCGTTACGGAAAAGCAGCTCCGTTCGAACAAAAACGGCAATTTCTATCTCCAGTTCAATTTGTCCGATAAAACCGGCATGATCAGTGCCCGGTATTGGAACGCGACCGAAGAACTCGCCATGCAATTCGAAAGCGGCGATTACCTGCTCGTCGAAGGCACGACGCAGCGGTTTCAAGGTTCGCTCCAGTTTATTGCAACGAAATTTAACCGGATCGATCCGAAGACCGAAGGATTCGACGAATCCGAGTTCGTCCGGTTCAACGCCGTGGACATTCCGAAGCGTCGTGCCCGGCTCCAGGAAATGCTACGTACGGTCAAGGACGGCGATCTTCTCAACCTGGCCGACTGTTTCCTGATCGACGATGTTTTCATGGAAGCGTTTTGCAAAGCTCCGGCGGGAGTGAAGCTGCACCATGCGTATCCCGGCGGGCTCCTGGAGCACACGACGCAGATGATGGAAGTCGCCCTGGAAATCGCGGAGCTTTACCCCGTGCTCAACCGGGACATGCTGCTCATGGGCGCTTTTTTGCACGATATTGGAAAGACCGTGGAACTGTCCTTCGAAGGCGAAACGGTTTATTCCGATCCGGGGCAAATGCTCGGGCATCCTTATTTGGGCACGGAAATGCTCGCCGGGAAAATCCGGGAAGCGGAAAAACTCGCGGGCACGCCGTTCAATCCCGAAACGGCCATGCTTTTGAAGCATTTGCTCATTTCACATCATGGAGCGTACGAAAACCAGAGTGCGAAACTGCCCATGACGCTCGAAGCGATGGCGCTGCATTTGATCGATTCGCTCGATTCGAAGCTGGCCGAGTTCCGCAAGTACATGCTCGACGACCCCAATTTGGGCGGAACCTGGACGAATTACATCCCGGGCATCGAACGGAAATTATACAAAGGCGAAAGCGAGAAAAACCTTTAGCCGGTGCTCCGCCCTCCTCCCCCATTCGGCCGGCATTCCGGCCCCCGAAAGACAACAATGTCACAACCCGAAACATGGACGATCAAACGGCTCCTCGAATGGACGATCGAATTCTTCACGAAGAATGGCTGTGAATCGCCGCGGCTGGAGGCGGAAATCCTGCTCGGCGAAGCCTTGAAGTGCAAACGGATCGAACTGTACACGAATTTCGAAACCGAGCCGAGCGAGGAAAAACGGGCCCGGTTCCGGGAGTTCGTCAAGCGGCGCGGCGCGGGGGAACCGTCGGCGTATCTGGTCGGGAGCAAGGAATTTTTCTCGATTCCGTTCAAGGTGGACCGCTCGGTGTTGATTCCCCGACCGGAAACGGAACAGCTCGTCCTGGAAACGCTGGACCGCCTCAAGACGATGCCGCCGGGAAGCGTCCCAAGTGTGTGCGACGTCGGGACCGGAAGCGGAGCGATTGCCGTTTCCGTCGCAAAAAACTGGCCCAAAACGCTCGGACCGGGCCGCATCGTCGCCGTGGACAAGAGCCCCGAGGCTCTTGAAATCGCGAAACAAAACGCGGAAGCCGCCGGACTAGCGGGCCGGATCGAATTCGTCGAATCCGATCTCCTGGACGCCGCACAAGGGTCTTTCGACGTTATCGTCAGTAACCCGCCTTACGTGAGCCGGTCGGAATACGATGCCTTGCCCGACGGGATTAAAAATTTCGAACCCGAATCCGCCCTCCTGGCCGGTCCGAAGGGTACCGAAGTGATCGAACGTTTAATGATCCAGGCGAAAGACAGGCTGAATTCCGGCGGCTGGCTGCTCATCGAAGGAAGCCCCATGATCGCCGCCGACATCGCCGGGCTTCTCACCGATTGGCCCGTCGTCGGGGTTGTCAAAGATGCCGCGTCCCTGGATCGTTTTATTATCGCGCAAAAATAATTCATCCTCGTGTTTAGCCGCCCGGTCGCCGACCGGCGCTTGCAGACCCATGAAAGTCATCCTCCTGGGAAACGGTACGAAACAGGGCGTTTCCGAAGCCGTTACCGAATTACGACCGGAAATCGAACAGATCGCCGATGTCGTCGCCGTCGACTTTTACGGCAAAAAAGATTTTTCGCGCAAAAAAGCCGACCTGGCGATCGTCTTCGGCGGCGATGGTTCCATCCTGCGTGCGGCGGCCCAGTTGGGCGTGAACCAGATTCCGGTCCTGGCCGTCCAGCTCGGCACGCTCAGTTTCCTTTCGAACATCCAGGCCGACGAACTGATCGACCTGTTGCGTCGTCCGGACATCCTGGAATTGCCCGTCATCGAACATTTGTTGCTGCAATGCGATTTGCTGCGTCGTCGTTCACGGGAAAATTCGAAACTCATTCCCGGCACCTCGGCGTCGAGTGCCGTGGCGCTGAACGAAGTCTGGCTCCAGGCCGATTCGATGGCCCGGTTGACGAACTTGGAGCTCTACATCGACGACGAACTGGTCACGACCTACCGGGGCGACGGACTCCTGCTGGCCACGCCGGTCGGCTCCACGGCTCACAACCTCTCGGCGGGCGGGCCTATTGTACGAAAAGACATCGATGCGATCGTCATTTCGCCGGTGAGTCCGCATACGCTGAGCAATCGACCCCTGGTGGATTCGCCGGATCGTCGTTACGAAATCCGTGTTCACCAGCCGGCGATCCTGATCGTCGACGGCACTGAGATCGGCCACGTCGAACCGGGCGACTCCGTTTGCGTGACCCGGGCTCGGCAGACGTTCAAAACCCTGGCGGTCCCGGGCTACAGCTATTACCGTACACTCCGCAAGAAGCTCGGCTGGAACGGCAGCTTTACCGAAAACCTGAACGACGGCTGACCTGCCGCTCGTCAGTTTCGGTACTGCATCGAGGATCGCAATTCTTGCACAAAATCAGCGCCTTTGACCGCTTCCACGAGCGCAAACGCGAAATCATGAGCCACGCCGGGCCCCCGGGCCGTGACGATCTTGCCGTCGACGACCACGCAGTCTTCGCACGGGACCGCATCATCGGGAAATTGCTCTTCGCAGCCGGGATAACAGGTTGCGCGGCGACCCGAAAGAAATCCCCAAGCGCCCAGGGTGAACGCCGGAGCCGCACAGATCGCCGCCAGAATCCCACCGGACTCGGCCACGTTTCGGGTCATCACACGAAGCCCGGCATGTTCGCCGAGATTTTTCGAGCCCGGCATTCCACCGGGCAAAACGAGAAGATCCGGCACGACCCGGGACACATCGGACCAGACCTGGTCGGCCTGGATCGAAATGCCGTGTGAGCCCGTCACCAGCCGGTCGCCCAAGGAAGCAACGGTAACGTCGAACCCCGCGCGACGCAAAATATCAAGAGGAACCACGGCTTCGATTTCCTCGAAGCCATCGGCCAAAATGATGAGTGTCTTCGTTGTCATAAGAGGGAATCGCTACTTGACTTTTTTCAAGGCATAGGCCACGACGTCGTCGACCATGTGGGCGGGAACCCGGACCACACGGGTTTCACATCCGTACTTGCCACTACCTTTAGGACGTCCGACGCCCGGTTTTTTCACGATCTTCTTGACGGCTTTCTTGGCAACTTTTTTCTTTTTCGGCATGGATTCTTCCTTCTTGTTTCGGATGAACGACAAAGAGCAAACTCCGCCCTCATCGGCCAAGACCGATATGTTTCACGGTTACGATCATACGCAATGAAACAGGTTTGATTGCGACGAAAAGAAAGCCGTTGACGGTCGGTTTCGACGATGCCACATATGCGGACTGTCCCAATTATAACACCGACCTCGGTTGGAATCAAGAAGTAACGCGTTTTTTGTTACCGAAGATGGCGCCGAAGTTTTGGCGGCGTTCCAAGTAAAGGCTATCATTCGAACGACACCGAGCGTTTCCGATATCCCGACAAATCCGGAGGCATTTCACAAGATGTAAACAACTCTCGACTTTCCCGTCCACTCGGGAGGGGTCCTTGAAATCGTCAGCCGGCGGAACTAGAATCAAAAAAATACGGAATTCGCCATTCCGCTGCTCAACCAACCGCTTTTTTCAAAAGGAAACGAATCATGCCGAGAATTCATGAAATCTATGTCTGTAAACATTGTGGAAACGTGACCGAAATGCTCTTTACCGGCGGGGCTCAGTTAGTTTGCTGCGGTGAAGATATGCAACTGCAAGCCGAAAACACGGTCGATGCGGCCAAGGAAAAGCACGTTCCCGTTGTGACCATCAATGGCAATCAAGCCGCGGTCGCCGTGGGGAGCGTCGCACATCCCATGGAAGAGAAGCATTTCATCATGTGGATCGAAATCCAACAGGGCGACAAGCTCCAGCGGGTCATGCTCAAGCCGGGCCAGGAGCCCAAGGCCGTGTTCACGATCGAAGAAGGCGTTCCCGTCGTGGCACGGGAATACTGCAATATCCACGGTCTCTGGAAAAGTTAACTTCTTCCCGCACGCCGGCCCCAAGAGTCGGCACGAGCATATAAAAATCACCGGCCCCCGCTTCGCGGAACGATCAGGGCCGGTGTTCTTTGCTTCCGCGATGTGAAAATCGCTACGCAGCCATCATCAGCCGGCGATTTTGCCGATTCGATTGACCGGCAAAAATTCCGTATCCTCCAAGCGGTACTGGAGAACGTAGGCATCGTCGTTCGTCTCGTGATAGTGATTCTTCAGCGTCTGAACGGCCAAAAAACCAAGAGCACGGAAGAATACCAGGGCCGGCAGGTTGGTCTCACGCACCTCCAGAGAAATCTTTGTCCGCCGCTGGCTGGCGAGTTTACCGATGAGTTTCTGGACCATTTGCCGGGCCACGCCCTGATGCTGGAATTCCGGGGCGGTCGCAATGTTCAGCAAATGAATGCGGTTTTTCGGAATCTCGTAGATCATGAATCCGACGACCCGTCCTTCATGTTCGGCGACCATGCCGATGCAATTCCTTTGACGCAGGCAAGTTTCGAAATCTTTTTCGTCCCAGGGAAATTCGAAACAGGCCTGTTCAATGGCCATGACCTCGGGAAAATCGCGGCGAACCATCCAACGAACATGAACTCGAACCTCTTTTTCACAAATAGTATCCATCCTGAAACCCTCTTCGATGGGAGACTGAGTAAAATGGCAATCGTCTGTAAGTACAGCCCGGCGTTTGGCCGATGAGTAGAGAGAGTATCAAATTTCCCCGAACCCGCCAAGACGAATTTTGAGATTTTCCGCCCACCAAACAACGCACAGTCTCAAAGACTGTGCCGACCGTATCACTGGACCTTACATGAAAGACCGGATATAATATGTCGAAAACGAGCCGACTGCGGTCCGTGATCGCAGTACCTACGAACCAGAATTATTGTGCCAGAATACCGACATGATCCCCTGACGGGCCGGACGGTCGTCATCGCCGAAGAGCGTGCTTCCCGGCCGCATCAATTCGATATTGAAGACACCGGAAATCAAGGCGACAAGCAGCACAGGCATTGCCCCTTTTGCGAAGGCAACGAAAAACAGACCACGCCCGAAGTCGATGCCTTCCGTGAGCCCGGTACGCGACCCGATGCGCCCGGCTGGACCGTCCGGGTCGTACCGAACAAGTTCCCCGCCGTCACGCCCGGCACCTCGGGCTTTCCAGAACACGTCGCCGATCTCGTCAGCGGTGAACGCTGCTTGCTCACCGTGGACCGGAATCTCACCGCGATTCCCGGAAAGGGACTTCACGAGGTTTTGATCGACACGCCGCGTCATGTCCTGAGCCTTTCCGATATGACCGACGAGGAAACCGCGGACATGCTGCGAATGTACGCCCGGCGTCTCCGGCGGCTTCGCGCCGAGAATCGCTGGTCAAGCGTACAAATATTCAAGAATGTCGGTGCCGCCGCGGGGGCGTCGATTCCCCACGCCCATAGCCAGCTCATCGCCATGCCGTTCACGCCCGCCCCGCTGCGAACGACCTTGCACCGGGCCTTGGAATACAGGCGTCAAACGGACCGGGTCTGTTTCTGGTGTGACATGCTCCATCGCGAACGGGAACTCGGGCTGCGCATCGTGGAAGAAACGGAACACGCCCTGGCCCTGTGCCCCTTTGTGAGCCGGTTTTCCGCCGAAGTGGAGATTTACCCGAAACGGCACCTGGCCCGTTTTTCGGATCTCGACGAGGAAACCGTGCTGCCCGATCTCGCGGCCCTGGCGCGACGCACCATCCGCCGCCTCAATCGGGCCGTATCCTGGATGAAAGGCGATTTATCGTACAATATAATTTTAAGCACCGAGCCGTTCGAAGCGGAAGGCACGCCGTACGAAAATGCATTGCACACGCACCTTTCGATCCTGCCGAGCCTGGCAAGAGCCGCGGGATTCGAATGGGGCACCGGATTGCATATCAACCCGATCTCGCCCGAAGCGGCCGCGGCGAAACTCCGCGAGGCGGAGAGTTGAGATGAACGATATTTCGACCTATGAACCGCAGCATGGACCCGGGCGAAGGTGCGGGGCCGCGACGCTGACGATGATTTATCGTGATTTCGACCTGGAAATCCCGCAGGAAACGACTTGGAGCGAGCTCTGCGGAGATGCGAATGTAACGGAATCCTCGACGCCGATCCGCACGCTTCATCTTGCCAGACACGCTCGTCGGCACGGACTCGTGGCGATTCCATGCCGGCTCGAATCGCCTTGGGAATTTCTCGAACGGTTTTTCGAGAACAAATATTGCACGGAAACACGGGCCATTTTGAATCACCGTCTTGAGCCGAATTCTTCGAAAGGGCATTTCACGGTACCCGTTGCCATGGACGTCGAAAGCGAGGCGGTTTTCCTGCACGACCCGCAGTTCGGTCCGGCGTGTCGGATGACTCGGGCCGAGCTCTTGAGTCTTTGGACGCCGCGGGTGGGGCGTAACGAAATTTCGGGCAATATCGTCCTCTTGCTGGCAAAGGCCCCGTCCGGGTCGGCGACATGCAACCGCTGTGGCGAAGAGTTCGGGATGCTGAAATTTTTACACGAAAATCCGACCTTGTTTCGCCGCCGATTTTGTCCCTCTTGTGACGCCGTGTTTTAGACAAGATTTTCGCCGGTAAGTTTGCCGTCGATTTCGACGTCGCCGAAAGCCTCGCTTTGCGCCGCCTTTCCGTAAACCTTGTCAAACAACATTTTCGAAACAGGTCTATTGCATCACGTCATCGGTCGCGTTGCGACAAACACGCAGGCCGATGACGCTTGAAGCGGTGTCGGGCGAACTGCTGTTCCGGTACGCGCACCGGGTCGCCTCGGCTCCGAATTGCCAGGCGCCGCCTCGCAGAACTTTCGCGATACCGTCCTCGGGGCCGGCCGGGTCTTCCTCTTCGTCCGGTCTCTGCTGGTAATAGTATTCGTCGTACCAATCATGGCACCACTCCATGATGTTTCCGTGGAAGTCGCAGAGCCCCCAGGCGTTCGGTTTCTTTTCGCCGACCGGGTGCGTTTCCATGCCTGAATTATCGTAATACCAGGCATACTCGCCGACGTCCATGACCTGGTCGCCGAAACACCAAGGGGAAATGCTCCCGGCCCGGCAGGCGTATTCCCACTCGGCTTCGGTCGGAAGTCGATACCCTTCGCCACCGAGCGTCGTGACCCGGGCCCGTTCGATCGAGCCGTTGGAGCGACGTTTGATGCCGTTCAGTTCGTAATAGTGCGGCAATTCCTCAAGGTCGCTCATTTTGTTGCAGAATTCCAGGGCGGAAAACCAGGTCACGCTGTCCACGGGACAGGCGTCGTTCTCCGTCGAGACGCTCGGATTGTACTCCATGACCTGTTTGAAATCGGCCTGCGTGACCTGGTAAACGCCGACGAACAGGTTGTGCGTCATGAGAACCTTATGCTGGGGGCTTTCATTGTTGCGCAAATATTCGTCGGAATCGTGGGAACCCATGTAAAACCGGCCGCTGGGGATCCGGCGGAGCTTCATGCCCAAGTGCGAGGTGACCGTGGTGAGCTTCTCGATTTTTTGTTGCAAACTCCTCGCTTCGGGATCGTTCGCCTTGAGTTCGAGGTAACGTTGCACACAGGAAAGCAGAGGGCTGTACTGTTTCGTGGCAATGGCGTTACGAATTTCCCGGATCAACGAATCGACCTCGGTGAGCGCGTCGCCGGCGTCGACGTAAATCTTCCGCATAGGCTCGTCCAGGAGCGGCCGGGGAACCTGCTCCAGGATTTTCCGGGCCTTGTCGTATTTCTGGGCCGTCATGGCCGAATTGACCTGGGCCCGAACCTGATCGACGTACGCTTTGACTTCACGCCGCTCTTTTTGGACCAGGGCGGTCATGCTTTTGGCCCACTCACGGAAGGCGTGGAAATCGGGATGGTTCACCGTCGACATGTATTTCAGAAGCGGCAACGTTTTATCGTGACCGTAATTCTCACGGAGCTTGAGAATTTGTTGTTTTTGACCGTTCAGCGTGGCAAGCATCTGCTGCTTGAGAGCGACCATATCCGACCCGCAGGCGACGCAGGTTCGCAGCCAGAAGGGATTCATGGATTGGCAATTCAGGCAGGGCTCCAAAAAATGCCGACCGCACTGCGAGCAAACGCGGTCCGAAGCCGAGCGAACCGGCGTGTGACACTGGGGGCAGCTTGTACCGGGGGGCAATCCTTCTTCCGGTCGGTAAGCGGCCGGTTGGGGAGCCGCCGGGGGTGGAACCGGAGTGGTGGGTGGAACGGGGGCGGGGGTCGGCATCGAAGACGGTTGGGCCGTGGGGACTACCGGAGTGGCGGGTGGATCCGCGACCGGGGCTGCCGCCGGAGCCGGAGTGTCAAAGGCGCTGGGCCGGTTTTTTTTGACGATCTGGTCCAACTGGGCCGCAAAATCGGCAGTGGAAAGGGTTCGCTCGGCCGGATCGTCCTTCAAACAGGCGGTCAGGAGTTCCCGGAAGGGTTCCGGAAGGGCTTCAGCATCCTGTTCGGCAGGTATTTTGCCGGTCAGTGCGAATCCCAGCAGGGCGGATAGGGACCAAAGATCGGAGCGGGCATCTGGAGACGCGGCGTTATCGGATCGCTGTTCGGGAGCCAAAAAGTCCGTTTCACCGAACCATTCCGGTTTGTACGGAACATCTCCACGAGGTAGCGTCCTATCGTGGAACGCCCCGGCGTCGGTGTCCGCGAAGGTCGCCTGATCGATGCCCGAGGTGAAAACATAGGCCGGTTTCAAGTTGCCATGCATGAGATCCGTGGCGTGAAGCAACGACAATTGGTTTGTCAAGGCCAGAAAACGGCGGGCGGCATCATGCGGTTTGAGCGTTTTGCCGCCACCGAGCAGTTCATTCAGGGAGCGTTCGCCGTTGCGTTCGCGGAGGAGCCAGATTCCATCGGCGTCCTGCCCAATCGCAATGATGCCGGGCCATTCCGCGGTGTCGGGTCGGCGCTCCTGCAGAGCGGTGAGATCGTCTTGAAACCGCTGGAACACGGCGGCGTCCACAAACCCGGCCTTGTAACGTTTCAGGATCAGTGTACGTTTTTTGACGCGGTCGAAAATCTCCCAGGTTTCCTTGCCTTCGGTTTCGGCGAGTTTCTGTTTCGGCGCAAAGTGTTCGGGAATCTCGGCATAAACTGCGACCGCGGGTGGGGTTTTGGGGGCTTGTTCCGGTTCGCTCATGGTGTTCGGAAAGCGGGATTTGGGTGGGAATTGTATCGAGGGGATGGAGAAAAGCCGTGCATGACGCTGTAAACGCACACAAAAACGACCATATTATATATCAAGGAAGGTCCATCCCTCAAGGGTGGGAGGATGCAGGAAGTTCAACAGGTGGCGTTCCGCGGTGACGCTCCCTCTAGGAAACCATGACGTTTGAGGCCGGGGTTTCTACGGTGCAGTACGCTGTGGATTATACGTCATAACACGAAAAAAAGCCCCTGTTTTTGACGCCGGTGGCAGTTCTCCGAATGATTTTCGGCCGAATTTTCCCACTGTTCCAATTAGGACGGTTACGAGGCTACGCCCCGAACCAATGGAGAACTTCCCGATCTTCCCGGCTGGCAAAGCACGTGAGTTCGGCAAACCGCGCGGTCAGCTTTCCGGCCAGAGTTTCCACGGCGAAATGCTCACTGGCATAATGGCCCGGCAGAATCAGGGCCAAGTTCCGGGATCGGGCCTCCAAGCAAGCATGAAATCGGGCTTCTCCGACAAGAAGCAGGTCGGCCCCTTGGCGGGCGGCCTCTTCGATGAATCCATCCGCCGCGCCGCAACCCAGGGCCACGGTATCGATTTCCCGATCAAGCTGTCCGACGTAAAGACAATTTCCCAAGCGTGTTCGAACAATTTCCAGGCAATCATGCAATGTCTTCACGGAACCGAGAATCCTGCCAATCCGGCCTGACCCGTTTTCGTTCAGGGCTCGAACGTCCGCGAGTCCGAACATGTCGGCCAGTTGCCGATTTACGCCGTCTTCCGCGGAATCGTGGGCCGTGTGCGGACTGTAAACGGCAATTTCCCGGCCGAGCAATTCCAGGAGCATCCGACCTTCGACGGTTTCCGAGGTGATCCGGCGGATCGCACGGAACGGAAACGGATGATGCGAAACAATGAGATCAATGCTTTCCCGAACGGCTTCGCGGCAGACTTCCGGCGTAACGGTCAGGCAGGTCATGATTCGCCGAACATCGCGTGCCAGATCACCCAGGAGTAAACCGACATTGTCCCATTCCTCGGCAAGCGACAGGGGATATTGGCTGTTCAAGAAATCGACGATTTGTTCAAGCTGCATAGTCGATCATAGGTTTTGGACCGGGATTCACCGGCAGTGTAAGCCAAACGACCGTAAAAATCAAACGTGATCGTTCAAAGGACAGGAACCGATGCCTCCACCTTCAATCGGCCATCTCGGTTTTCGCCCGCCGACGGTTACTGAAGCATTCCTTTGGTGCTGGGAATGCCCGTTTGGCGGGGGTCGGGTTCCACGGCCATGCGGGTGGCCCTTGCCGTGGCTTTGAACAGGGCTTCGGCAATATGGTGGCCGTTCGTACCGTAATGGATGATCTGGTGCAAATTACAACCGGCGGCCGCGGTGAAACCCTGCCAAAATTCGTGGACCAGTTCGGTATCGAACCGACCGATCTTCGAGGCCGGGAACGTTGCATTGAAAACTAAAAAGGGCCGACCGCTGAAATCCACGGCGACCGTGGCCAAGGTTTCGTCCATCGGCAATGTGAAATGACCGTAACGGCGAATGCCCCGCTTGTCACCCAGTGCGGCGACAAACGCTTGGCCCAGGACGATGCCGACATCTTCAACTGTGTGGTGACCATCGACCTCCAGGTCACCCTTGACGTCGAGCTTCACGTCGATCATCGAGTGGGCCGCGAACAGGGTGAGCATGTGATCGAAGAATCCGATTCCGGTCGTAATCTCTGCACAGCCGGTTCCGTCGAGGTTGATTTCCAAGGCAACCTGCGTTTCTTTCGTCGTTCGGGCAATGGTGCTCGTTCTCATGGCGTATTGGAGGCTTCGGGAAGATATCGGGGTTCTCGACACCGAATATTATAGCATACGCGCTGAAGAATTGCGTCGTTTTGAAAGAGAAAAAGCCATTTGGCGAGTCCCACCGGCGTCTACGACGCTCGATTAAACGGGGGGCCTCACATCAGCGCTCGTGGGACCGGAAGCTCGGATCCACCTTCCCCCGCGCAGAGGGCGCATAAAAAAGTCCGGGCGACTATTCAAAGAAAGTCATCGCACCGGACCCATCCCCCCCGGGAAAAACTCGTGATTTGTTGTCAAGGCTTTCCGCCTCGTATGAAGTTGATCGGAAAAACTCACATCCGAACTTTGGAGAAAATCGTTTTTTTTCTTTCGAAAAAGCAAAAAACAACATAGGCCAAATAAGTGGCTTACGCAAAATCGCAAAAGAATTCCTTTTTTATGGATTTTTCGGAATGTGCGGCCGATCTAAGAATTATCCGTACCGTCGCGCCATATCGTATACGGACACCGGAGCCGGATTGTTCGCAAAAAACACCGAACGGATTCGGCTCGCAAGAAAAAAGGAGTTTACGCTTGAAAAAGTCCAATATCGCCTATAAGATTTTCGGTTCCCCCTTGCTCTGGGGCGGCCTGCTCAGCCTGGGGTTTTACGCCGCGCTGCACAAAGGTCTCATTTCACAGCCCATGGTGCTCCGTTATTTCGCCGGACATCCCATCGAGTACATCACGGCGATCATGTTTTTCGTCGGCCTGGCCACTTTGGCCTCGAAATTCTTCTGGGTCGCCCGCCAGCGAAAAGCCCTGCGATGCGGGCCCGTTCTCGGTGAGCGATCCGTACAGAAAGTCGACGCCCGATACGTCGACCGCTTCCTGGAAAAACTGGACCAACACGAAAGCAAACACGGGATCTCCCTGCTCACGCAGCGGATTCGGACGGCCCTGCATTTCGTGGGACGTGGCGGTTCCTCGGAGGAACTCGACAACGAGCTGCGCTATCTCTCCGAGGAAGACGGCACCAAAGCCGACTCGGATTACGGACTCGTCCGGCTCATCCTATGGGCGGTGCCCATGCTCGGCTTTTTGGGCACGGTCATCGGGATCACGATGGCCTTGGGCGATTTGGACTTGAATGCGATCAACGAATCGAGCAAGAAACTCTCGGCCGGCTTGTCCATCGCTTTCGATACCACGGCCCTTGCGATCGCGCTGGACTTGGCCCTGTATTTCGTGCAGTTTCTCGTTTACCGGGAAGAAAGCAATCTGCTCTGGGAAGTCGACAAGCAAGCGGGCGACGAACTGCGAGGTCGGTTTGAATTGAGCCTCAGCCCCGAAGACAACAGCCAAGTCGTGGCGGTTCGACGCATGTTCGATACCGTGGCCGAATCGCTGGAACAATTACTCGCTCGGCAGGGAAAAATCTGGGAGCAAACGCTCGCCTCGGCCCACGAACGATTTTCACACGTCACCGAAGAAAGCGCGACCACGATCAAACGCGTCCTGTCGGAAGCCTTGAGCGAAAATCTGTCGGCACACGCCCGGTCGCTGGCCCAGACGGAAACGCAGCTCCTGGAAAAATCGGGAGCCGTGACACTGAAATTCGCCGACGCGCTGCGGGAAAACACCCTGGGAATCACGCAGCTCCAGTCCGAAACCGTCCGGCAAACGGAAACGGTCGGCAAGATCCTTGGAACCTGCGGTGAACTGGCGCAGCTTGAGGAACGGTTACACCGGAACCTTGCGGCACTGGCCCAGGTGGGTAACTTCGAGGAAACGGTGAACAGCTTGGCCGCCGCGATTCATCTTTTGAACGGCCGAAATCATTTTACCGAACTTCGACGTGGTTTGCCGTCCGATGAGAACAGCAAGGAGAAAGGTTCGGCAGCATGAGCCGGAAATTCATACCCAAACGCCCGCGCGACAACGGGAGCGGCGGTATTTCGCTGTTTCCCTTTCTCGCCGTTTTGCTCTGCACGATGGGAGCGCTGATCATGCTCCTGGTCGTGATCGCGCGAAACGTGCGTGAGCAGACGGGCGTGGTCTTGGCGGCGACGCCCGAGGTCACGGTTCGCGTGGAACCCGAGGTCGAGCCCGAACCGGCTCCGATACCTGAACCCGAGTCCGACCGGATCACACAGGAGAAGGCCGAGGAATTTCGTGAGTTCATCAAACTGGAATGTGAGGAAGCCGATTGGTTTGCCGAAAATTACGCGCTGTCCAAAGAGGAAAAAGAAGAATCCCTGAACGAAACCCGGGAGCGGCTTACGGCCCTGGAGAAGCAGAATCTTAAAATCAAGGAGGATTTGGAACGTCTGGCCAAATTAGCCGAGCAAATGGACAAGGCTGAAAAACCGATGGATCCGCAGGAACTGAAAAAACTCCTCACCGCGAAACAGGAGCAGGCCGAAAAAATCGAGGCGGAACTGAAATTGCTTCAGGCGGAAATCGCGGATGGGAAGAAATCCTATGCGATTATTCCCTATCGGGGTACCAACGGAACATTCCGCCGACCCATTTACCTGGAATGTGAAAAAGATCGGGTCATCATCCAGCCGGAGGGTGTGATTTTGGATCATAAGGATTTCCTGCTCGAAAACCGGGCGGAAAACCCCATGGACGTGGCATTGCGGGTCGTTCGGCAGTATTACATGGAAAACAACCAGGTCGTCCGGGGCACGGAACCTTATCCGCTGCTGATCGTGCGGCCCTCCGGTGTGAACATGTACGGCACGGTCCAGCAGTCGTTCGGAAACTGGGTCCAGGAATACGGCTACGAATTGGTAGACGAGGACTGGGTCATGGAATACGGCGAACCCAGCGATGAATTGCGGGAACGAATTGAAAAGCAACTTCGGATTTCCCGTAGCCGGGTCCAGGGATATCTTGAGGCCCTGGAGATGCAGCAGAACGACCCACGTAACAGGACGGCATTCCGCTTCAATAGCCGGGGCGTTGCCCAACAGATCGGCAGACCGCAAGTGTTCGGCGAGGAAACGCCGCGCTCCACAACCAGACAAGGGATTTCCCGACCGACGTTGACCGGTCAGTATGGCGATAGAACCGTAAGCGGCACGGGTGGCGATGTTGTCGGACAACCCGCACAGGCCGGTTCGCCAAACCTGACGGGGCAAGGAGGTTATCCTGCTTCATCGGGCGGCGGAACAGGATACGAACCGAGCTCGCCTTTGCCTCCCGGCTGGGCCAGCACCCACCAGATTCAATCCATGCCGCCCGCTGCCCCGATTCCGGTCGGCGACAGCGCTGCCGAAAGTACCATTGGCGGTGATTGGCAGCCCGCTGCAACGGCACCGGGTTACACACAGGCGGATTCCAGAGGCGTCCAACCGAATTACGGCCCCACCGGACAGCCGTATGCGGGCCAGCCGTACCATGGGCAACCTCATGCGGGCCAGAATGCGGCGACCATCCAACCGAATTCACCGGGTCAAATGCAGAATCCGCCTCAAGGGCAAACGGCGTCGCAGGCCGGCGTTTCCGGTTCGACCAGCTCATCGACCGCCACGGAAACGCAAGGCGGCATGCCGATGGTGGATCTCAGCCCACAAAAGCCTCCGCAAACAACGCCCGAGCGGCAGCAGAATTGGGCCTTGAAGAACGTCCAGCCGTTTTCCGCAGCCGTGACCCGAAAGGTCAAAATCCAATGCGAGGCCGACCGCTTCGTGCTCGTACCCCAGGCGGGATTGACGGGAGCCCGGATCGTTCCGATCAATGATTCCGTCTTCCAGGCCACGGACCGACTCGTCCTTGCCGTTTGGGATTTTATGGAATCCTGGGAAATGGCCAGCGACAAAATGTACTGGAAGCCGGTTCTACAAGTCACGGTCAAGCCCGGCGGTGAACAGCGGTTTCATCAACTCAAAGAACTGCTCAAAGGTAGCGGACTGGAAATCGAAGCGGAATCGAAAAGGTAATTCCCAAACATGAAAAGACGACGAAACAAACGCGGCGACGGAACCGGCGAAATGGGTAGTCAGGATTCCTTCCTAGATATCATTTCCAACATCGTCGGAATTCTCATCATTCTTGTCATGATTGCCGGAGTTCGGGCTCAGAGTTCGCCTGTCATTGTGGACGCTTCGGAAACGCCCGGCGAAATCGAAACGGTTCCGCCTGTCCCGGCCAAGCCGGAAATCCGCTATGCCAACGAAGAAACGATCCGGGATATTCAAAAACTCCAGGAGGAACACGCCGAAAAGGCTCAAAAGGCCCTGAAACTGCGTAAAGAAATCGAAGAAACGCTCCAGCAGCAGGCCTTGACCGAGGAGCAGGCCGCCGCGGAAGCGGAGCTTTACTCCGAATTGTTCGCCCTGCTCGTCTCGGTTCGAGCCGAACTGGAACTTTACACCGAAGAACAGGACCAGAAGACGAAGGAAAATTTCGACTTACAGCGAAAAATCATGGAACTGGACGCCCAAATAGAGCAGATGGAACGAACCCGGCTCTGGCTCGGGGCGAATCGGCCCAAGGCGACGGTGCTGGAAAACGTGCCCACCCCGATGAGTAAAAGCGTCGGCGAAAAAGAGAAGGAAATCCATTTCCGCTTGCTGGGGGGCAAAATTTCGTTCATTCCCAAGGACGAACTGGACGATCTGGTTCGACGCAAAATCTACAATGAGCGGCCGCTTGCCAAAAGTCGGGAAGTTCGCGGCTCGGTCGGACCGATCGAAGGTTTCGGCATGGATTACGTCATTGCGACCTACGACGTTCCCGTCCGGGACGCTTACGGTGTCAGTATCAACCAACAGACCGGTTTTGTGCAAACCGTTTACCTTGCCCAGTCCAATCTGATCGAGCAGCCGCTACGGGAAGCGCTGGCCGCACCACGGTCTCCGTTCAAAGAGCGATTACAGCGTTATCGACAGGATCTTTACACGGTCACCGTCTGGGTCTATCCGGATTCTTTCGAAGAATTTCGGGAACTGAAACAGTTTCTCCACGCCAACGGCTACCGGGTCGCCGCATGGCCCCGGAAACATGACCAACCGATCAGCGCCGCCTCGGATGGCAGCAAATCGCTGTCACAGTAAGTCGTTGCTCAACGATGTCAATCTCAACACGGTCATTTACCGATGATCAACGATTTCGACGGAAATTTCGGAGATATGATGTCGTCGTACCCGCAAAACCCTGAAAACAAGCAAGCCGTTTTTATATACTTGACCCACTTTAATCGGCTTGGCCAAGCCTTCCTCCAGCCATGATGACACCGTCCGGTTCGGGTCCGTTTGTTCGTCCAGCGGTTTCAGCAACGTGGAAAACAATTCTCCAACCGTGACGCCGCCACCGACGATCCAACTATTCTCTTCTTCGTGGTCTCTTCGGATTCCATTCGGTAAATGATCGAATTCGTCCTCCAGTTCGCCGAGCAATTCCTCGATGATGTCTTCAATCGTAATGATTCCAAGACACTTTTGCGTTTCGTCACGAACAACGGCCAAATGTTCACGCCGAGACGTAAACGCCAAAAGCAAGCGATTGATCGGTTCCATCGGTGAAACGAAATGCACTTCACGAAGAATGTCGCCGAGGGAATCGAATTCCTTGTCGTTCCGCAGTGAGGCAAGAATCTCTTTCATGTTGACGTATCCGACGATACGGTTCGGGTCGCCGTTTTCATAGACCGGATAACGGGTATGGGAGTCATGA
>JBEBTM010000008.1:0-27988 GCA_040393745.1 Thermogutta terrifontis
GTATGGCGGATTGTGGGCCGGCATGAGGTCGTTGAACTCCTCCATTGCGTCGAGCACCGCTCCATCAACCCGGCGGACACCGG
The DNA here is from genome assembly GCA_040393745.1 of Thermogutta terrifontis. Lineage (GTDB taxonomy): Bacteria > Planctomycetota > Planctomycetia > Pirellulales > Thermoguttaceae > WRKP01. Next base: position 84 of record JBEBTM010000008.1, read on the forward strand.
ACACACCGGCCGCGTGGACGGCTTTGAACCCGATTGCGGAAACTTCGCGCGTGTCCTTCAAAGGACCGAACCCCGGCTCGGTGAGACGGAGCAGACATTCCCGCACGGCAACGGCATGATCGGGCACGACCGCTTCGGCGACCTTGGTTTTCCCATTGATTTCGACCGTACAAGGACTCGACGCTTCACCGATGCGTTCCACCCGGCCGCGTGCGAGCACCTTCTCGCCGTCCATGTCGTACAGCGAATATTTGAAGCTGGTCGATCCAAGATTGGCAACGAGAATTTTCATGGTCGGTGCTCCGAAAGCGAAAATCACGAGTCGAAATTTCAACGCTCTTCCGACTCTCGACTTTTGAACTTCGGCTCCTTCTTAAGACAGATACGCCGCGACCAATCCGTCCGCGGGGCGGGCGATGACATGCTGGGCGACAAGTTCTCCGACGGACTGCGCGGCCGCCGCGCCGGCTTCCACGGCCGCGCGGACGCTCCCCACATCACCCTTGACGACCGTGGTGACCAAACCGCCGCCGATCTGGACACGCTTGACGATAACGACATTAGCGGCCTTGGCCATCGCATCGGTCGCTTCCACGAGCGCGACCAAACCTTTCGTTTCAACTAATCCGATTGCGTCTTGCATTGTATTGAGGAAGTTAGAAGTTAGGAGTGGGAAGAATCGGGCTAAGAGATGTCGAAAAGGGAGGAGCGAATGTTTTTTGCGATCCGGAATGACCATTGCGTCAAATCCGTTTCCACTCCCGGTTTCCGACTCCTATCCCCTGTTTTTCGTGACTGACGCCGGCAGGATCTTGGCGATGTCGGCATGAGGACGCGGGATGACCTGGACGCTGTAAACCTCGCCGATCCGGCCCGCCGCGACGGCACCGGCGTCCGTGGCCGCTTTCACCGCCGCGACATCGCCCGTTACGAAAACGCTGACCATGCCGCTGCCGACATTGTCCCAACCGAGAAATTCGACGTTGGCCGCCTTGATCATTGCGTCCGTTGCTTCCACCAGGGGAATGAAACCCTTTGTTTCGATCATCCCCAACGCTTCGATGTTTTTTGCCATGGCTTTGCTTTGGTTTCAGGGTTTATCAATCGCCTGCGGCGCCGTCTCGGCCGAAACGCAGGCGGATATTTTGTCGCTTTAAATATTCTTATTTCAATAATTCAACTTTATCGGCATGTTCCAGGTCGGCGGCGTTGCCTTCGTCGGTGTCCAAGTGAACTTCCAGTTTCAGACCTTCACCGATGCGTACGAGCACGTTTTCGAACGTTGTCGTGCAACCGTCGGCACTGACGCGAAGTTTCATCCGGTCCTTGTCCCGGACGCCATAAAACGCGGCGTCGGCGGGGCACATGTGAACGTGACGTTCGGCCCGGATGACGCCGCGGTCCAGTTGGATCACGCCTTTGGGGCCCACCAGCGCGCAGGCCGGAGTACCGACCAAGTGGCCGCTTTCCCGTACCGGAGGGTCGATTCCCAGCGAAATGGCATCGGTGAACGCCAATTCAACCTGAGTCTCCTTCCGCGTGGGGCCGAGAATTCGAACCGTGGGCAGCATCCGTTTTCGAGGGCCGACGACCATGACGGTTTCCTCGGCGGCGAAAAACCCCGTCTGGTAAAGGTCTTTCATCTTTGTAAGTCGATCTTTACCGAACAAGACGCGAACATGCTCGTCCGTCAAGTGGACGTGCCGGGCCGAAATACTTACGACCAACTCCGGTTGCCTCGGCGGCGTGGCCGAACATGCCGCGCCGGCCCTCTTCAGGACGACTTCGCGGACGATTTGTTCGACGGCATTTCGGGACAGCGTTTGGAGGCTCATGGACCGGTTTCGGAGGGCGACTCGGAAAAGTTCAGACCGACTCGCTGTACTTATCGCAATGTGGAGGCCCGAAAATCAAGGATTGTTCGATCCGAAAAATCGATTTGGCAAAAAACCGACCGACAGAACCGGTGTTTCAGGTTTAATCGTCAAAACCATCGCGTCAAATCATGTCCGTATTTCAGCGGGCTTGTCATCGTCAGAAAAAAAGTTAACATTATTCCTGAGACGAGCAAATGGCCGCCTCTCTTCCGGTTTTTGCGGACAATTTCCGCATAATTTTACACACCCGAAAGAACCCGGTTTGTTCCGTTTACACAATGATATTTCCCAGCATCGGCTGACGGTGAACTTCACTCGCATTTTGAATATGGTAGAATGCGTCTGTATATTTCGTTTTCGTTTGCCGAACGAACCAAAGCCGGCGGCGGTTTGCCGTTTATTATGTCCGCAGTCCCACCTCGTGATCTTGATGCCCCCGAAACCGATTCGGAGATGGCTAAACAATTGATTTTGTTGGATAACCTTTTCGAAAGCGTCCATGACGGAATCGGCGTTTTGGATAAGAATTTCCAACTGCTTCGAACGAATCGCAAGTTCCGCGACCATTTCGGGGTCGATAGCTCGTTTCGCGACGGTGACTGCAAATGCTATACGGCTCTGCACGGTCTTTCGGAACGTTGTTCTCATTGCCCCGTCCAAGTAACGCTCGAAACCGGGAAAGTTCAGCAAAAACTGGAGTTTCACGAACCCTCCGGTCGCTGGTCGGAACGGTCGGCCTACCCGCTTCGGGACAAACGAACCGGGGAAATCATCGGCGCCATCGAGTACATTCATGACGCCACGCGCGAAGTCGAATCCCTCCAATCGCTTGAGACGATGCAAAAGATGATCGACCTCGTGTCGGAGCCGATAGCAAGGCTCGATTCTTCCGGTTATTTCGTTTATGTCAATCAGGCGACCTGTGATACCCTCGATCTTCCCTCACCAGACGTCATTCTTGGCCGCGGTGTCTGGGAATTCGACTGCGAGTTTCAACCGGGAGATTGGAATATCTTCTGGACGACGTTGCGGGAACAAAAGAGCCACCGGTTCATGGCGTCGTTTCGCCGCCTCGACGGCAGTGTCGTTCCCTGCCAAGTGATTGCGGACCATTTCGTCCAAAACAATCAGGAATTTTGTGCCGCCTGTTTCCATGATCTGACCGAACAGACCCGTCGTATCGCGGCGGAACAGGCGTCGAAAGCAAAGAGCGACTTTCTTTCTCATATGAGCCATGAGATTCGGACGCCGCTCAACGGTGTTATCGGCATGTCGAAACTCTTGCTGGAAACGGAGCTTTCTCCGAAACAAAAGGAATATGCCCAGTTGGTCCAGATTTCCGGTAAATCGCTCCTTTTTCTGATCAACGATATTCTCGATTTCTCGAAAATCGAGGCGGGAAAGCTGGAAATCGATTTGGCACCATTTGATCTCCACGAACTGATCGAAACCGTCCTCGGTATTTTGGCGGCCAAGGCGGCTGAAAAAGGATTGGAGATCTACGGATTCTGTTCGCATGACATTCCGCGGAAAGTTCTGGGGGACGATGGAAGATTACGCCAAATCCTGATCAACCTGATCGGCAACGCCGTCAAGTTCACCGACCGGGGCGGTGTTCGACTGGAATTGTCCCATGATACTCAACGAGTGGCTCCAAAAGGAAGTGCCCGGATTCGTTTCGACGTGATCGATACGGGGATCGGCATCCCCAAGGAACGGATGGCCAAGTTGTTCCAGGCTTTTTCACAGGTCGATTCCTCGTCGGCTCGAAAGTACGGTGGAACCGGTCTTGGGTTGGCGATTTCCCTCCAACTGATTCGGTTGATGGGCGGCGAAGTCGGTGTCGAAAGCAAGGTGGGCCACGGTTCGACGTTCTGGTTTTCGATTCCCTTTCCGCTTTCCCCGGAAATCGGCGAGGCGAAAGAAATCGAGTGGCGCGATAGGATTGACCTTACCGGAAAAACGGCGATCGTCGTCGAGGGAAATCAGGTTCTCCGTGACGCGATCACGCGGCAGTTGAGGGACTGGCACATCGACGTCCGCGCCTATGCATCGTCGGACGAAGCGCTGAAAGCATTTGAAAAAGCCGTATCCCGGAAGAAAAAATTTCAGTTGGCCATCGTTGACAACGATCTCGGGCGAACGACGGGACTTCGTTTGATCAGCCGGTTTCGAAGTTTCGACGAATGCGGATTTCCCGCGATTCTGCTGGTCCCCCTGTCCGAGAATATCGACGTCGCGGAACTTTCGTCGACCGGTATGACCTACCATCTGAGCAAGCCGATTTGCACATCGTCATTGTTCAATATTCTCGTCGAAGCCGTTGCCAGGCAGAGTCCGAAATTTGTCAAAAAACCGCACGAACAGCGAGAAAACAGGACGACCGACGACTCTTCCGAAACGGTGGTGCCCCTTCTGGGCAACCGGTCGCCGAGGGTTCTCGTCGCCGAGGATAATCGCATCAACCAAATCGTGATTCAAGAAATGCTGACGAAATTCGGCTGTCGCCATGTGGTGGTCGGCAACGGCCTGGAATGTTGCCGGATACTCGGTGAAAAAACGTTTGACCTGATCCTGATGGATTGCCAGATGCCGGAAATGGATGGTTTCGAGGCGACGAAAAACATCAGACGTATGGAGGAAGGATCGCGGACCGGACTGCATTCAGGATCGCCTTGCCCCATTCCGATCATCGCCCTGACAGCCAACGCAACCAAGGGAGATAAGGAAGCCTGCCTCCTCGCCGGCATGGACGCTTACTGTAGCAAGCCGATCGATCCGGATAAACTCTTGGAAACGATACGACGTGTCCTGATCCGTTAAAACTTGACGGTCATGACGACGAAAAAAAACTCTGGATAGACGGATACAAACGCCCGCCTGCCCTCGACGGGAGGTGAAATCAAAACGGAACATCGCGACAATATTGACAAATTTTCCGTGGACGGTCGAAAATATTCGGGAGATATTCGGCACGTCTTCTATTCATCGTCACAGCGACAACGTAAAATGTCAATCGTCATGGTGACGTTCCTTTCGTCCGCATTTCCTTTGTGCGGCGATATCGATGAACACTTCCTCGCACCAAAAATGCCCGATCCATCCGTTTTCGATTATCATTTTTCAGCATCGGAGATTCGTTCGGATTTTTCCGATATCTATGACTATAAAAAATCCGGCGTTCTTTCCGCGTTACGGTTATGTCGTCGATTACAGCGGTTTTCCATCGGGGCGAGCCTTACCGTTGCCGGCATCGCGTCCGTCATGATTCTCCTGTGGCAGTTTGGACAAAGCCACCTTCTCTCCCTGCCCGGTATCAATCGACCGATTCCTTCGGGTGTGGCGACGATTCTTTTGTTTTACTCCTGCGCCCTGATCGCTTGCCTTTCCCATTCTCATCGCTGGAAAAGGATTTTCGGGATCGTCGTTTACCCCTTCTCGCTCTTCTTTTTTCTGCTGGGACTATCGGCGGCGCTTCAACCGTTCGGGATGGGTTTCGGAACATGGGAGCGATGTCTCTTTTCTCCCAAAGGGAATGACATTGCAACATGGATGACGCCGCTCGGCGGGGTCGATGTCGCCATTCTCTCGATTCTCTTCCCATTGTTATTCAGCCCGCTACCACGACCGATTCGAAATCATCTGCTCAACTGCGGAGCTTCGATCGTCACCTTTCTTGGGTTGACAATGATGCTCAGTTACCTGTTCAGCGGCGGTTTTTTTATCGCCCCGCGCCAAGTCGATACCCTATCAAGTAATATCCGATCCTCGTTGCCCGCCAGCCTCTGTTACTTTTTATTCGGCATCGCGCTGCTTTGTCGGGCCGGCGTGAAATCATTACCCAATCGGTACTTCATCGGCCCTTCGGCCAAGGCGATGTTGAATCGGACGTTTCTCCCGTTGATCGTACTGGTCGTCGTTTTTCACGCCTTCTTTCAGGACCTCATTGCACAGGACTATACCATCGATTTGCCGGAAAGCGTCGTTCTCGTGTTGACCACGGTCGTCGTCCTGGGATTGTCCGTCGCGGTGATTTCCTACTTCGGTCGCAAAGTCGGTCATAAACTCGATCTCGCGGAAACGCGGCTGACCGCAACCGCCAAGATGTTGCACCACCTGAACGATGAACTGGAGCATCGTGTCGAAGAGCGGGCGGCCCAGTTATTGCAGTATCAAGAGCACCTCGAAGAAATGGTTGAAGAACGAACCGCCGAGGTGCGAAAAGCGAATCAAATGAAATCCGAATTCCTGGCGACGATGAGCCATGAAATCCGGACGCCTCTCAACGGCGTTCTCGGTCTTTCGGACCTCCTGCTCGAAACGACGCTTGATCCGAAGCAACTCGAATACGCCACGCTCGTCAAGGAATCGGGCAAATCGTTGCTATTCCTTATCAATGACATTCTCGATTTTTCCAAGATCGAGGCGGGAAAACTCGATATCGAAGAGATCGAATTCGACTTGCCGGAATTGGGTGAATCGGTGATTGCCGTTTCCGCGTCGAAAGCGAACGAACGCAATCTGGAGCTCGGTCTGATTTTGGATGAAGCCGTACCGTGCGTCGTTTCCGGCGACCCCGGTCGGCTCCGGCAGGTGCTGCTCAACCTGATCGGAAACGCGATGAAATTCACCAAGGAAGGAGGCGTGCTGATACGGATTTTGCACGAAAAAACGGAAGGCGATCGTTTTTTTATCCGGTTCGAAGTCGTCGATTCGGGAATCGGCATTCCCGAAGACCGCATCCATGTCTTGTTTGAAGCGTTTTCCCAGGTCGAGTCGGCGAAGACGACCCGGCTGTACGGCGGAACGGGGTTGGGTTTGGTCATCTCTAAAAAACTGGTCGAATTGATGGGTGGAACCATCGGCGTTCAAAGCCGCATCGGAGAAGGAACGACGTTTTTCTTCACGATTCCCTTTCGAGGCAGCGCACGATTTCTTGATTGTCAGCAAAAACGATGTCGCCTCCAACGGCCTCATAGCGATCCCCTCGGGAAAATCGCCTGTCCCTTCGACGGATCGACGCCCTGTCCCGAATTTCAAGCCCAGTTATTGTTCAGCCGTCTGGATTTCGCGAATCGGCGAATGCTTGTCGCGGCGGCGAATCCGGCCTTGAGACGTTCCATTTCCGAACAGGTTCGCTATTGGGGAACAAACGTGGAAGAATGTGCGACGCAAGCGGAATCCTTGTCCCTCTTGGCCGACGCGGCTACGGGCGGCAAACCGTTCCATCTCGCCGTCGTCGACTGGCAATTGGACGACGGTGGCGGTGCCGAACTGGTCGCGGCGATAAAACGCACGATAACATTGCAAAATATTCCCGTCATTTTCCTGACGCCGCTGACCGTCAATCCGAAAACATTGCCTTTTCGGGACGAAAAAGATATTGCCTGTCTCGGCAAGCCGGTCCATCTTTCCTTGTTGTTCGACGCATTCCTGGCATTTCTTTTCGGTGAGGAGGCGAGTGATCTTTTTCAAAAGCTCAGGCACGTTCTTCCGCCGGAATCAATGAAGGAAATGACGCCCGTGTCATCGGGAACCTCGCCGCTTCGCATTCTCGTGGCCGAAGACAACATGATCAACCAGATCGTGATTCGAAATATTCTGGAAAACGCCGGTTTCGAGGTCGATCTTGTCGCCGACGGTTCGCTTGCCTGCCAGGCGATCGAAACCAAGGACTACGATGCGATCCTGATGGACTGCCAGATGCCGAAAATGGACGGCTATGAGGCGACGGGAGTGATCAGGATTCGCGAGGAGGAAGCCGCCAAACGAACCGGCGTCGCGCATCGCCGGCCGATCATTGCGCTAACGGCAAACGCGACGGCCCATGATGAAGCCAAATGCCTGGAGGCCGGAATGGACGCCTATTGTAGCAAACCGGTCAATATTCAAGCGCTTGTCGAAGTCATACGACGACTGTGCGAACGGGCGAAACGTTGTCAATAATTTCGGCTTTCATCACCGACATCTCTTTCAGGATAAAAATCGAAAGACAGGTTCGGCGGCCACTTTGACTGGATGTGTTCGTGCCAACGCCGATTATCGAGCGTTACTTTCATGCGGGAAAAGTATCCATTCTTCGTACTACGAAGAACGAAAAATCCGGGTATCGAACCCGGTTCCGTCGAAACGAACACAGCGCAAGCATGTCAAGCGGCATACGCGGATGCGCGACATGCTCAAGGGGCAACGTGAATTGCCGTCTCACGACCGCTTCCGTTTTTTGTTCCGACTGAAGGCCGACCCTATTATAGATGATCTTTAACAGTTTTATTTTTGTGTCTAAAAGGAATACCACAATACAAGAAACAGGATATGAAAATAAATAGAGAGGATTTTCGGGTATGTTGCTGTAGAGTGTGTGGATTCAACGGTAAAGACTTGTTGATGATCTAATGTATTTTCCCAGGGGAAAGCATAGCGAATCAGTAGGGCATCGGGGACTGGAATGAGTGCGTAAAAAAACCTTGGACCTAAAAGTATAAGTCCAAGGCTTATAAGGGGTTTTCATAAACCGGCTCTAAAAACCGATGTGAAAACCAAGGTAGCGGGGACAGGATTCGAACCTGCGGCCTTGAGGTTATGAGCCTCACGAGCTACCAACTGCTCTACCCCGCGATGAAATCCCTCATTGTCCGAGGGATGTAGACATTATAGGCGTCCTTCGGTTCCTGTCGAGGGGTTATTTTGAAAAAACAAGCATTTCGTTGGAAAACGGTCATTCTCCGTCTCCATCAGCGGTTGCAAGCCAAGCCGGGTCGACGTGGATTGGCGAACCCGTTTGGTCGGAATGCCTCTTTCCGCCGGCTCCGGAAAACTCCACGTTGATATAGAATGGCTCCAAATCGATTTTGGAGAGATACCACCAATACTCGCCCGAATTTGCCAAGGATCGCGCGATCGGCCGCCACGGCCCCTCGGGAGAGGCAGACCGAAGTACATCGATCAAGCCGCTCTGGTCTATTTCACTGCCGACGTTCCATTTGACGATGATCTGCGCCGGTGACGTGGCCGTATTCAGCGAAATACCGACAATTTGTCCCGTTGCAGGAATCATAATATTTTGATTCGATTCAGTTTCCGACGTCTCGCGGCTTTCCGTCGCTACGGCCGACGCCACAACCGCGTAAGGTTCTGCAGAAACCGGCTTTGGCGTTTCAACCGGAATGCTTGCGAGTGCAGGCAATTCGGGGGCCTCAGGGAAAACAGGTCCGTTTTCCCAGGAAAACGCTCGCTGACTTTCATTTATTTCATCGGCTTTCTTTTCCGCCAACGCCGCCCGCTCTTGGGCAAACCGTCCGTCAAAAAGTCCGTCCATCCGGGCCAGAAGCAGTTGGGCCAGATCGTCCGATTCTTCCATCGAAACCGCAACCGCTTTTTCTGTCAATCGTTCCGGCATCGCTTCGGGGCGTTCCAGGTCGGCAAGGGTTTCGCTGAAATTCCAGTCGGTGAAAGGATCATCGCCGTTCTTGGCAAGTTCCGGCTTTTGCAGTATCGGTTCCAGGGAAACGGGGGCCGAATTGTCACGCAATGCCCGTCGAACGCGAAGCGGCCTAGGCGGTGTAATTGGGCCTGCTGTCCCATTTGTCCCATGTTCGGACTCCTCACCGTCCTTTTTTGACGGAATATTTCCTACGATTGATGCGGGATGTGATCCAACGGGCGTAATCCTTGCCACGCAAGAGGTTTCCGACTGATTTCCCGCAGTGTCCTCCGCCGTCATACGGAGTTCGATTTCACCGGGGCCTGAAGGACCGCTCCCGGGAATGTAGGGCCAAAACAGGAATCGCCCTTCCAATGTGTCGCCGGACTGCCGCAGATGCTTACTGTCGACCGTCAGGGGAATCCAATTCTTCGCCGCCTCAAACGCGGACAGGGCCGAAACGGCGAAGGTCGGTTTCTTGCCTTGGAAGTTCTTTTCCGTGACTTTCCATGAGACAAGCATCTCGCCGCCGGATTGCTGTTCCATGATCACGGAGATTTCCGGAGATACCGTGTCAACGAGGACTCGCAATTGCGGCCCGCCACCACCCGAAGGCCGGATGACACCGGAAAGCGAAACCGTTCGGAAGGCAAACCAGTATTCCCCGTCGGCCTCGGCTTGGAATGTAAACGACTTCGCTTCCAGGGGCAGGCGGTTGTTTACATGCCAGCCCACTCCGCCGTTCCGGGAAACGAGCAGCTCGATTTCCTTGGCCGAATCGGTTGCATGGTCGGTTCGAATTTCGAACGGAATCGCAAACTGCCGCTGTGTGCTGGGAATCACATTAGGCATCCCCGTTGACCGGACAGGCGCCTGAGCAAAGAGGATCGGGGCGATCAAAGCCGCGCCGAGAAAAACCAAGGAGCGTAAAACGAAAGCGCCAGGGCTCGCCGAATGTTGAATTCGCAACATGCCGTGACCTCCACGGAAAGGGGGGAAAACGATGAAAACCTACTGGTCAGTCGAACAAAACGGAGAAACGCTGAAGAAAAACCGGCGTAATTCCGGGCTTTTCGATTACGATGATTTTAGGGGACCTCCGTCCCTTCCGTGTCAATTTTGAAAAAAATATTTCCATTATGCGGAAATGTCGTTTATACTGGACTGAAAGCCCCGGTGACGGCGCTGCGTTCCCGGCTCAACTTTTCCCTTTACGCTGGTCATGCCGAATTTATTCTCCACCGAGGTTCTTCACCTCATCGGGTACTTCGCACTTTTAGCGGTTTTCATTGCCATTGCGGTTTATGTGATCCTCTTATTTCGTGCGGGACCGTTACAGTCGGAACAGGACACGGAAGAACACTTGGATTATTTCCGGGAATTGAAATCCCAAGGCAAACTCTCGGACGCGGAATTCCGAATTATTAAGAGACAGTTATCTTCGCAAATCGTCTTCGAGGAAAACGAACGTAAGCGGGAAGAGCCTTGGCGAACGGACCGGATTGACGCCGCCGCGCTGCTGGCGCGGGCCGGGGCGTTACCGTCCGATTTTTCGGAAGATCAGGAAGAAACAAAAATTTCCGGCAACCACCCTGATAGCGCTGCCGATGATACCGTCAGATCGCCCGTTTAGTCGCCAATCCGGGATTGGCGTGTCGGGCGAATCCCGAACTTTAGTAAAAATCCGAAAAACCGGAACAATTCTGGTTTTTCGACGTAATAAACGATGGATGGCGAACATGCCGTCCGTCATGGATTGGGTGCGGCAACCGCCGCGTAACAAACGAACAGGGAAGACAATAGGATGCTCCAAGGACCGGAAGACGTCATCCAATGTGAAAAACAACCTGACATGACATCGGAGTCGTCTTTGCGCCCGCTCTCCGGCGGGTTGACAGGACGGCATTTGATGAATTGACTGAACGGCGGTCGTGCCGCCAACGGTCGCCACAGCGAAAAGGAAAAGGTATCCTATGTCTTCCGGTCGTGATTCGAATTCCACGAAAAGCACTCGCAAAAACGCATTTTGCTCGTTCTGTCACAAAAGTTACCGCGACGTCGGCCCCTTGGTCGAAGGCCCGAGCGATGTGTATATCTGCGGCGATTGCATTGATCTTTGCCAAACCATTCTCGTCCAGGAACGCCGGCGACGGGGCGGCGGCAATGCCAAACCGTTGTCGAAAAGTCCCTCTCCGCGCGAAATCGTGACCCGACTCAGCGAGTATGTCGTCGGTCAGGAGCATGCCAAAAGGGTTCTATCCGTAGCCGTCCATAACCATTATAAACGGCTCATCAACAAGGACGAAGGTCATGATGTCGTGCTCGAAAAATCGAATGTCATGCTCATCGGTCCGACCGGTTCGGGAAAGACGCTGCTCGCCCAGACGATGGCACGGATTCTCGACGTGCCCTTTGCCATCGGAGACGCTACGACGCTCACCGAAGCCGGTTACGTCGGCGAAGATGTTGAAAATCTGATTCTCAAACTGCTCCACGCCGCCGATTTCGACGTCGAACTGGCCCAGCGGGGCATCATTTACATCGACGAAATCGACAAGATCGGCAAGACGAGCCAAAACGTTTCGATCACACGGGACGTCTCCGGTGAAGGTGTGCAGCAATCTCTGCTGAAAATGCTCGAAGGCACCGTGGCAAACGTTCCGCCGCAGGGTGGCCGAAAACATCCCGAACAGCAATACATTCAGGTCGATACGACGAATATCCTATTCATCTGCGGCGGTACTTTTGTCGGGTTGGAAGATATCATCAACCAGCGGCTGGGCAAAAAGTCAATAGGCTTCCATTTATCGGGCGAAAAAGCTCAGGTGGCTCAGGAGACACGGTACTTGGCCGGTGTGACTTCGGAGGACATCAACCATTTCGGCCTGATTCCGGAGTTAGTCGGTCGTTTGCCGGTCATTTCCACGCTGGACCAACTGGATGAAGCCGCCTTGATCCGCGTGATGAGCGAGCCGAAAAACGCTTTGGTCAAGCAGTACAAACGTTTGTTCGAAATGGAAGACGCCGATGTGGTTTTCACCGAAGACGCTCTCGTGGCCATTGCCCGTAAGGCGATGGAAAAGAAAACGGGGGCCCGGGGGTTGCGGTCGATAGTCGAGAATATCATGCTCGATATTATGTATGAGCTGCCCGATTTGCCCTCGGGAGCGACTTACGAGATCAATGCGGAAGTCGTCGAAGGTCGTCAGCCGGTCCTGCCGGTTCAAGAGCCCCTGACCAAAAGCGCCTAGCGTTTTACCAATGCGTCATTTTGGGTGCGACCTCGATTGTGAATCCCAAATTTAACGTGAACAAATCTATGGCTTATGTGTCGTGCTGTGATCCCATGATCCACCCTGTTCGGATCACGGGATCCTTCTTTTGCCAACATGCTGCTGCGAAGCGTTCCAGGTTTTCTTTTTCACCCAGCACACGGTTAGGAGCGATACCAATGCCGGTACGATCCATGAGACACAAACAATGGCCGGGATGATCCATCCCAATCTTGCCGTGAGAAAGAGATTCAACTTGCGCAGCCAATGCGATTTGTCCAGGGTCTCTCGAACGTATTCGACCCCGCCCACTCCCTCGAAGCCATAGACGAAACCGCCGACCAACGTGTGCCCGATGGCGCAGCCGCCAATGGCGTAATAACCGATGGCACAGCCGCCCCAAGCAAGAAAACCTAAGGCGAAGCCGCCCACGGCCAGAGCGCCGGCGGAGAATCCGCCCAGCGAGAAAAGCAGTCCGAGAGAAAAACCACCGATGGAAAACAGCCCCAGCGAAAAGCCACCGATGGAAAATAGGCCGATAGCCCACCTGCCCATCGCAAAAAGCCCGATGGCCGTATCTCCGACAGCGATAATTCCTTTGGCAACCTGCGGTGTGTCGTTTTTCGTACCGCAGGCGATATGAACGAGCGGCAAGCCGAACAGGGTGCGATCGCTCATGCAGTTGATGTAATTTCGTGATAGTCGGGCCGGTGGAAAATCGGCGTTTTCGACGAAATCCGTCGCCCAATCTTTCGGACTTCCAAGAAGCTCGCTGATTTTCGCGAGCGTCACCGAGGATTCGGCGGTTTCGGGGAAGCGGTCCAGAACTTCCGACCGCAAATCCTCTTCGAGCCGCTTTCGGCTCGCGTCGCCCAAATCGAGATGCTCCTCAATCGCATCCACGGTGAGTCGAATGTAATTATCAACGGAACTTGCCATGATTCTTTTTCTCCGGAAACATTCACATGGTATTTAAATGTCATTGATTCTCGCCGTTCAGTAGTATTCCCACCGCATCGCAGAGGTTTACCAAAAGCCGGGAAGAGACTTCCGCCTGGATTCGCCCGGATTCCGTGATGCGGTAATACTTCTTCGGAACGCTTCGGCCCTCCGCTTCGACCCAGTAGGATTCGATCCAGTTGGCGTCTTCCAGTCGATACAAAATCGGATAAAGCGTACCTTCCTTGAGCACGAAAAAACCTCCACTGCGGTCGCGCAATTCCTGGATCAGTTGGTAACCGTAATGAGGGCTCTCTTGAAAAAGCCGGAGAATTAGGATCTCCAGAACCCCTTTTTTCAATTGTTTTTCCAAGTCAAGCATCACGAACCTCGCTTTTGCCATGCAATTGCTATTGTAAATTACTTTGCATTGCATAGTACATGATAAAACAAGTGTTGAGGTTGTCAAGAGCGCAGGGAAAGAAAAATCGGATGCGCCGAAATTCTGTTGTGTCACCGAGGAATGCAAAGGAAGGAGAAATTGTCGTGAATGCCGCACGGAAATTGTTTTTGTCTACTAAAGTTAATCCATCGAAATCTTCAACAGCAATAGAACGAGCTTTTTCGGGTTATCTATTAAAAATCGCTGGACCCCCGCTTCCTAATGGGTGCGATTCGGACAGCGATAAAATCCCTGTCGAAGCGATTGCATCTTATCGTCGATTCTGCGAGAATGGGCGGAACGTTCGCGATTCGAGGTTCCTCCCGTTGACCGTATTCACGTTCCCGCGGCAAAATCGACATGTCCCAAACGACCCAATTGATCGGCCTGTGCGATGAAATCGCGTCGCTGGCCCGACTGAACCTGCCTTTGGAAAACACACTCCTTTTGCGGAGCCACTTGCTTTCCGGAATGCTGCGCCACCGGGTTCGTCGTTTGGCGCAAAATCTCGAAAAAGGCCAGTCGCTGGTCGAAGCGATCAAGTCGGATCCCTCGTTTCCTCCCGTGTACGTCGCCGTCATCGAAGCCGGACTGGCCTCGGGGCGGCTCGCCGAACCGCTTGAAGAACTTGCCCGTGGAATGCGAACTTTGCGAGACAATCGCCGCTTCCTGATCCGAGTCACGCTTTATCCCATGATCGTCGTCAGTTTTTTCTGGCTGCTGTTCAGTGCGTTTTGCGTAAGACTCTGCCTTTCGTTTTATCATATGTTCCAGGATACTGAGGCCTCCTGGCCCCTCATGCCTCTTTTCGGGGTCACCGAAGAGCACCCTGCCTATTTTACCACGGGTATCCTTGTCGGTTTGGCAATTCTCTGGTTTCTTTACGCCGCCTGGTGCTTTCATGCTTCTCGATCCACGTTGCTCCGTTTACGAACGCCTTGGGGCCTTTTCGGAATCGGTCGTGCCAACCGTGATATGGCCCAGGCAGCTTTTGCCCGACTGACCGCAATGATGCTCCGAACCGAAATTCCGTTGCCCCGGGCTTTAACGCTGGCCCTGCGCGCCGTGGGAGACCGGAACGTCACGCCGACAACCGAAGCCGAGCTGGAACGCCTGCTGCATGATCCGTCGTTGATCGCTTCGAATTCCGATGACATGCCGACCGTTCTTCGTCGTTCGCCGGTGGCGGGGTTGATTCGCTGGATGATGCGAATGGGCAATCGTTCCCTGTTGCTTTCCGGTTTGGAACAGTTTGCCGAGCTCAATGATCTCCGGGCGCGAAGACGTTTGGAACGCCTGGAATACCGACTTCCCGCCCTGCTGACTTTCTCGCTGGGAGCCCTGCTCCTGCTGGCCTACCTGGGAACGGTTTTTTTGCCGTACATTTATTTGCTGTATCACGTTTCCACGCAAATCGGTTGAAGTACGAAATCTTTTGACAACCCGCGGGCCCCAAGGGTGAGCGAGGGGATCGAAGGTCGATCGGCGTTCCACACCCGCGCCGGCGTTTGGGGCCGGTGGATTTTTTCCGTTTTTCATTTACATCCAAGGAGAATTTATGACACGCCAAACAACCCGCCGTGAATTTTTGTCAACGACAGTCAAAGGCGTCGCCGTCACCGGGGTCGGCTATTGGGCTCTGGCGGGGCAAACGCCCCGTGTCAGCGCGTCGCCCAATGAACGGCTGGCCTTTGCAGGAGTCGGCATCGGCGGAAAGGGGCATGGCGACATCGGGCACGCCGCGATGTTCGCCGACGTCGTTGCGATTTGCGACGTCGACAAGAACCGCCTCGCCGAAGGTCGACGCCGTTTTCCCAACGCGAAAGCTTACACGGATTTCCGCAAACTGTTCGAAGAACAAGAGAAAACCATCGATGCGGCGACGATCAGCACCGCCGACCACACGCACGCCCCGGCGGGGCTCATGGCCATGCGGATGAAGAAACATGTTTACGTGCAAAAACCGCTGGCCCGGACCATGTACGAATGCCGTCTCATGGGCAAGGTCGCCCAAGAGATGGGCGTGTGCACCCAAATGGGCAACCAGGGTAGCGCGTCGGACGGCTTACGTCGCCATGCCGCGGAAATGAAGGCCGGCGTTTACGGCGATATCAAGGAGATTCACGTTTGGACGAACCGCCCGATTTGGCCCCAGGGCCCTGAAACGATTCGGACCATCAAGGCGTTCGAGGAAAAAGTCCGCCGCGATGATCCCGATAAGGCCGAGGAAATGATCGCCGCGATGAAGAAGAAAGCGGAACAGCAGCTTGCCAACATCGAGTGGGATCTCTGGCTCGGTCCGGCCAAGCCGCGTGAATTTTTCCCCGGAGAAGGTCCGAGCATTTACCATCCCTTCGGCTGGCGAGGCTGGTGGGACTTCGGTACCGGCGCGCTGGGCGATATTGCCTGTCATTCGCTCAATGCGTACATGGCCGCGCTCGATTTGAGCAAGCCTGTATCCGTCATCGCCCGGACTTCGGGACATGATTTCGACGTGTTCCCGAAATCCTCGGAAATTGTTTTCGAGTATCCCGACACGCCGAAACGGAAAGGGTTCAAGTTCGTCTGGTACGACGGCGGTTGGTTCCCGGATCGCGAGATGCTCAACGGTCACGGCTTCAATTACCCGGAAAAGATGCCCGACGGCGGCGATGTGATCATCGGCACCGAAGGACTCCGGGGGCGAGGGAAAAACGAACGAAAACAAGGCGTCGAGATTCCCGAGGTTCAAATGGCTCCGCTGTATCCGAACCCGAAAGAGGACGGGGCCCTTACAGGCCGAGACGACGACCCGCGTAACATGTTCGAATTGATCACGGCGATCAAGGAGAACAAGCCGGAGCTTTGTTTTTCGAACTTCCCGAACCAGGCGGGCCCGCTGACCGAAGCGATGCTGCTGGGCAATCTCGCCGTCTGGACCGCTTCGAAGCCGAACGAATGGGGTGAAAAAGTCCTGTGGGACGCCGAGAATATGACGATCACAAACTTGGCTGAATTGAAGACGCCAGGCGTGGCCGACCTGATCAAGCCGATTTATCGCGACGGATATGTTCTCGACTGAATGCCGCTGGACGAGGATGACGAAATACCGGCCCCGAACGTCAGTGCGGGGCCCGGTGCGTCGAATGCCTTTCTCAGTCACCAGTGGTGACTTTGGGTTTGTAATTGGGGCCCGGCTTTTCCACGGTGATGTCAAATGTGGTTTTCCCGCTCACGGTACAGGACAGGCCGCTCTTCTTCGGGTCCGCGAATTTCGGGTCGATGACGAGCGACTTGAGCGTGAAGGTTCCGCCTTCATCGTCTTTGATTACAAGTGACGGGTCTTCCTTCGTCGCTTCGGTAATATAAACGTTGTAGGTTCCGTTCGGAATGCCGTCGCCGGCCTTGATCATGCCCATTTTATATTCGCCCGTGGAACTGATCGTTCCGAAGCCGGACTTCTGGCCGTCGGTGAACATGACTTTCCCGACATCAAGCGGCGTACCGTCGGAATAGGTAACTTTACCCGAAACCGAAGGATTTCCGCAACCGACGCTAAGTGTCAATAGAACCAACAGGGCCAAGAGGGGGGTATAACGCATGAACGTGAAATGGTAAAGGGTTACTGAATATCGCAAGAGCCGGAAGCTTCGCTGCGCATCCGGCTCGTTATGCGAGTGGAACTACGGGAGTGAGACGGATGCGCCGTCGTTGACCGTACCCAGGGCGACCATGACGTCCCGGGAAGTCGTCGTGCTGACACCGCGAACGGAGCCGTCACCGAGAAGGAAATGGCAAATGCCCTGGTGAGCCGAGCCAAAAGCGTAGTGGATATCGCGTCGCGGATACTCTACGCCTTGGTAATCATAGGCCGATCGGGCGATGGGCTCCGGGTAGCCGGAGGGGGTGGGGTGAATCGGACGCCCGACGTTGAAGTTGCGCGCGGACCCGGTATCGCCGGACATGTAGGAATACGGGCAATCCCAACTTTTTGCCGAGTCGGTGCAAATACCGAGATCCCCGATGGGAATGTGTTTTTCACCGAAGAGCAACTGGTTCGTTGTGCCGTCCTTGAGCCAACTAAAGGTGTCACGCGGCTTCCAAGTATTATAGCCGCCGGTCACGGCGCGGGAAGCGCAGCGGAACGGTCCATACTGGCGGTGATAGTGGTTCGGCGTTCCGGGTGAATACGCTTCGCTCCAGCGGTGCCAGTTGGTCGCGTCGGACCCGTCATAACTGTAACGTATGACGGCGGCGTAATCGCCCAAGGGGCCTTTGATGTAGGATTCGCTCACGGTTGGCCCACTGCCCCGGCGGGTCGGGCACCAGTAGGTGCTGACGGAACAGAGTCCCTTGCGTTCGTCGTCCGTAAGGGCGTTATCCCAGAAGCTGTCGTCCTCGGCATCCACCCGGAGCGTATAGTCGCCGCCATCACTGTTCCAAGCGGCCGGCACGGCTTTGGTGACAATGAGGTCCCAGAGGGCCGTCTGCTCGATGTACGGATAAAGGACCATGAAAATCGACGCGCGGCGTGTACCGAGAGTGAGCGGCGGCAAGCCGTTCTGGGCACCATGGAAGTTATGGACGCCCAGACCGATTTGCTTGAGTTTGTTCGTACACTGCATCCGCCGAGCCGCTTCGCGGGCCGCCTGGACCGCCGGAAGAAGCAGGGCGATCAAAACGCCGATGATCGCGATGACCACCAGAAGCTCGACGAGAGTAAAGCCGGATCGCCGGGATATGCCGACGGGGCTCTTTGGGAACAATTGCATAGGATTTACCTCCGAAGTGTTAATAAGCGAGCCGGAACGAATGGTTCCGGATTTTTGGGAAAATTGATTCGACTGGAAAACCCACCTTATTGAGAACGGCGAACCGATCCCAAATTATTTCGTGGAAATTTCAAACGTAACCACATGGGGCTTTCCTTTTTCGACCGTCACGGGATCAATGCCGTTGGTCTTTGGGATGCCGTACCTCTCCGGAATGACATGGACGATCACAGGTGGATACTTTTCCTCCCAGGCTCCTTGGTCTTCCCCTTCCTTCAACGGAGGGCGTTCTTTCGTGACGGACTTCCGGAACGTCGGAAAGTACGTTCCCGGTTCGGCCCCGGAGCCGTCCGGCGCGCCGGGAATGGTCAGCGTGAACTTGCCTTTGGAATCGGTCGCACCGTAAGCGGTACTGCCCGATCCGTCCGGATTGAAGGTGACGTTGACGTCCTGCATCGGCTGGCCGTCAACCAGAACGGTCCCGTCGATCTTGACGGTATTGTAAGGATTCGAGGGACCGCACCCGATGAAAAGGGGAACGACCACGGAGAGGATCGCGAAAATAACGCTGTTTTTCATCGTGAAGTTGCCGTAAAATGAACAAAACGAAAGGAAACCGAACGTCAAACCGCGGCAGGAACACCATTCCGTCCGTTACGGGAAAGAGGTTGATTCACCGCCGTTGATGCTGCCGAGCTCCGACCAAACACCGTAGCTGAAAACGCCGGTGGTGTCCTGTAACTGACCCCGGACGGTCGAGGAGCGGCTCAAATTGGCGGTCGCGATCGTATCGCTGACGAAGCGGACGCTGGCGTCGATCAAGCCGACCTGGACGCCGCCGGAATGGTTGCTGCTGGCGCTGACCATGGATTCATCCGCGCTACCTCCCACGGCGCTTGAGGAGCAGGAGGGGCTGTTCGGTGGCAAGATCGTGTAAAACGAGTGGAACAGAGCATGCCAGTCGCTGGCTCGCCGTCCCAAACGGTGACGGCTGCCCGTGTCGCCCGGAGTTCCGTTGACTCCCTGAGTGTCCTTGAGCTTGGCTCCGTTTCGGGTGTTGAGGCAAGTGTCCGGAGTTCCCGAACGGTAGGTTGTTGATCCAGCCGAACCGCCGATGTAACCACCGGCGTCGGTAATGCCGCCCGCGGTACGGTCTTTGAAGTTTCCTCCGAACTCCGCAACGGAGATGGCGCCGAGAATGCCTTCGGAAACGAGAATCGTGTTACTGGTACCGTCGGTGACCGAGTTGAGGCCGCAGGTACCACCGCCGGTTACGCTCGTGGCTTCCCCCGACGAATTGGGGCGACTCATGCCGACGATCCACCAAGCCCGGGGGCTAAAGAAATTTCGGTCGGTATCGGAAATATGAGTTCGAGCCGGCAAATCGGCACGCGACATGCGGTAATTGGTTTGCCAGTAATCGTCCGAAGGGTTGAAACCGTTTCCGTTCCCGTCGGACGGACAAAGAAACGTGTCGATATTGACGCGGAAAACACCGTTTGTCGCGATGTCCAAGCGAGTGCCCGCAGCCGGTTCAAGAGCCATGATATCGCTATAGAGCGCGGTCTGCTCCATGAAGGGGAGCAGCACCGGCATACCGGAAACCCGGTAGAACCGCTTTTGGGACATGATCGGGTCAAGAACACAATTCGGCAGGCGGTCGTTCGTATCGTGGAAATTGTGAATCGCCAAGCCCAACTGCTTGATATGGTTCCCACACTGCATCCGCCGGGCTGCCTCTCGGGCCGCTTGGACGGCGGGCAGTAAAAGTGCGATCAAGACCCCGATAATCGCAATGACAACAAGAAGTTCGACAAGTGTGAACGCTTTACGACATTCGCCTATGCCACCCTCCCCTCTTAGCTTGACATGGACCTTCATTACATCTCCTTCAATAGTAAAAGCTGTGTAAAAAAACGTTGGTGAAGTAAACGAACAAAAAAATGGCGTTTACCTTTTTTCTCCCGTCGAATCGTGGATCAATGCCGAAAATGCCTTTGATATGAGAGAATAATATCAATGCAACAATAGAGCAGTCAAGGGATTATAGTCACGCTCCTGGGAATAGTCAAGACAATTCTGGAAAAATGCCCAATTTGTGGAGAACGGCCGTTTTTCATGTTCCATGGCAGGGCTGACCAATGGAAGATTTGCCTGTAAAAAAACCTGAACAGTATCGCCTTGCTAAAAAGATACCCTTGATTTAAGGGATTGAGATTGTCGGGGTTTTATCCGTCGAAAGAATCTACCGGCTTCAGTTTGCGGCCGGGAAATGAATGAGAAAAAGCCTTGAAACTCTTGGTCTCAAGGCTTTTCAGAAGCGGAGGACAAGGGATTCGAACCCTCAACCCCGTTAGGGGCAACTGATTTCGAGTCAGCCCGCTCACCATTCGCATATCCTCCGATTGGACGCAGCCTCCGATTGGACGCAGCGCAAACCCATTTCGACCCGGATTATAATTCCTTCGGCGAAAAAATCAACCCCTATTCGGATCCGGAAAAAGAAGTTTCCCCGTTGAACTATTCCTCTTCACCGCCGTTTTCCGGGGCCGGTTCATCGGGAATCGGTTGATGGTTTTGCGTCAGTTTTTGGATTGATAATTCTTTGGTGAAGAAAATCAAATCGCAAAGCGTGTTGCCTAGCGGTGCGAGAAAACTGCCCGCCGCTCCGCAACAGAAGAGCATAAGAATTCGGTTCAACACGACCCGAAGCGACAGTCCCGACCAAGGGATCCAGACGCTTTCATGCGAAATTAGGAATAAACCGCAGAACAATCCGCACCAAAACCCCATACACTGGGTGCAACTGAGCAGTTTGTTGAACGTCACAAAAAGCGAGAACCGGGGCGGCTGGCCCTTTTTTTCCCAGCGCCGCCGGATGCGGTGGGATTCGGCGGCGACGAACGCCCGAACGCCTTCGAAAATCGTCCCGTGGACGAGAATCAAGGTCATTCCGATCGTTGCCAGTGAAAAAAGAACCAGTGCCATGGGTGTTCCGCAATCAGGGACCGCGGCTCGCGCGGATTTGTCAATAGAACTCGTGAATTACTTCATCCAGGACGCGGTTGAAGATTTGACTACGGTGCTGCTCGTCCCCGGCCCGCTCCAGTGGCCTGCCGAGGCGGAATGCGACTGGTTGCAGGTTGGGCAGTACGTCGAAGAACTGTAGGTACCGCTGGATTTGGTTGTCGCAGTGCTACTGCCGCTCGAACCGAAAGGCGAGGAAGTCGTCGTTTTGCCCTTGTTACAGGTGGCGCAGTAAAATGTATCGCTGCCGGCGGTTCGGCCGGAGTATCCCGAGTAAAGCTGGCCGGTTTGTCCGGCCGACGATTTGTTGCAGGTCGGGCAACTTGTCGTTGAGGAAAAGGTGGTTCCCGCCTTGATCGCGCTGGAGTTGGAACTGCTTAGGTAAGAATTGATCGTACTGGTCGCTGAAATTGCCATGGTTTTGTCTCCTTCCAAGAAAAACATCCCTGCCGTAAAACACCGGCATCGTTAGGAGTTATCGTGATCCTGAGAATGATTCAAACACGTGTTTTCGGCGATTTCGCTCTGTGTCGTTTTTGCGCGTATATCCGATTATACCGATTTTCGCGTCAAATCTCGCACCAAACGGCTTGGTAATGCAGGAAAAGAGCCTCGGCGGCGCCTTCGCGAGAAAATGCGGATTCAGCCCGAGCTCTTGCCTTAACTGACATTGCACGAATGGTTTCCGTAGAATCAAGAAGCTCGCAAACCGCCGCCGCAATGGCTTCCGACGATGCCGGGAGAACAATTCGGGCCGACTCCGGGGCATCAGGGAAAATCTCCCGGGTTCCACCGACATCCGTAGCGACCGTGGCCGTACCGCAGGCCGCCGCTTCGAGTAGAACCCGCCCCAGAGGCTCCTGCCGGGCCGGATGGAGCAACAACGTAAGTTCACTGAGAAGCTCGGGAATATCAGTTCGAACGCCGAGAAAATGGACACGGTCCGAAAACGGAGCCTGTTGCGATCGGATACGTAGATTTTCTTCAAAGCGGATCGATTCTTCCTTTTCCGACCAGCGGCGGCCTACGATAAGCAAATGAACGTCGTCATGCCGCCTGAAGACGGGCTCCAGGGCTTCGAGTAGCAAATCCTGGCCTTTACGGAGTCCGATCTGTCCAATGACGGCTAAAAGCCGGGATTTTGACGGGATTTTCCACTCCCGATGAAGATAACCGGTCGCCAATCTCGGACGGAATTGCTCCAAATCGACGCCGTTAAACAGGACGTAACATCGCTCCGGCGAAATACCCTGGTTGATGTGAAATTGCCGCGTTGCCTCGGACACGGCCAAAAGCCGGCGATGCTGGTTCAAGTCGGAAACCATAGACCGATTGAGCCTGACAATATCGCGAAGATGAGCAATGCTAGGTGTTCGCAGGAAGCGGGTGAAAGGGCCTGAAAGACGCCCCATGGAAAGACTGTTGGCGTGAAAGAACCGGGATTGGATTCGCCAAAGTGTTTTTTCAAGCGTTTCACGCCGCACGGCCAGTGGACTGCCGGGCTCACAATGAATTGGAACGAGCTCGAAATCCAGTTCGCGAATCCGATCCGCAAAAGGGCCCGCCGGCGGCGCGACGATCCGGAATTCGATTCCCCGCCGCCGGAGCAGAGGCAACAGGGCCAAGATCGAATTTTCGCCTCCGTTAAGCGATCCGAATTCGCAGAGAAGATCAATGTTCATCCGTGGCTCCGGGGGCCGATACCCCCGGTTCGTTTCGTTTTGTGCCGATTTTCAACGGGACAGTACCGGGTTGAGCCAAACGCCCCAAGCGCCGCTGTTACCCGATGCGGCAGCGGGTTCGACGAGCAGTTCCAGCGTCTTGATTCCTTTAACCGGCAGCGGTTTTTCCGGACCCGCAATGTTGTGCTCCTTGACCGTTTCGCTCCGGTGAAGTTCCTTGCCGTCACCCTTGACGATGAACCGGACAGGTCCGTCGTGACCATCCTGGAGGCCGTACTGGATGGCGAATGTGTTCCATTTTCCATCGAGATCGACTTTGAAAACCGCCGGAGCGTGCGCGTAAAGCCCCGAGGTGCTGAAGATGCCGCCGACTTGCAGGAAGACGTCCTCGGGGACATGGCCGCGACGCAGGGCTCCCCATCCGGTTCGGGCTTCCGTGAATTCGGCAAAGGTCAGATCGACCGTTTTGGTTTCCTCCGGCGATTCGGCAACCTTGACCGTTTGGATCGGTCCGAGCAACTCGATAAGATGCCGGGCTCGCTCGGTAATGGTATTATCCTTGCTTTCAGCGGCGATTCGTTCGATTTCCACCTTGTTGCCGACTTGGAAAAGTCTGCGGAGGTTGTCCATCGGAACGGCCATATTTAGCGACGACAAGTCGATTTTGTCTGCCAGGACGTTGTAATCCATGGCAAGTCGGCTTGACGCCCCGTTTTCGTGGATACCGACGATTCGAAGTTGATACGGCACGGTTTCCAGTTCGGTGATTTCCAGCTCGAAGCGACCCTGTTCGTCCACGGGGGCCGTCCAGGTTTTCGCATCGTAATCGGCGTTGATCTTCAAATTATCGTTGTAAACGATGATGCCCGCGAGTTTCGGGTCGGCTTTGGTCCGGCCGGAAAGCATGAAGCTGCGTTTTTTTCCGTCCTCCTTATCCTGTTCTGTATCTTGCTGTTTCGGCGCGGCTTTCAAATCGTCGAAAACCCAGGAAGCTCGAAGGCCCGTGCCCGGCAGATCGCCGGCAAAAGCCCGAACTCGGGACAGTCGCAAAGCCGAGGACGGAGCCAAAAATGTTCCGATACCTTCGCCGCGAAGGTCCATGCCGAAAGTGTGATTACCGCTTCCCATAAGTGCCCGGGCTTTGAATTTCTCGCGTTCGGTATCCAGTTCGCAGGCGTGCGGCAGGCTGAAGGCATGGCCCATTTCATGAGCCGTACCGCCGATATAGTGCGTGTTGAACTGGCCGAGCGAACAAGGCCGATGGTAATACCCGCCGGGCTCTTTGCTCGGTAAAAGCCGGGGATCCAATTTGGCGTCTTCGTAAACCCAAGCGGTGCCGGAAAGATGTGATCCGCCGCCGACGTAGGGCCCCACTTCCGTGGCTTTGTCGTCGTTCCATTTCAGGAGAAGTTGAAAAATCACGACGACTTCCTGTGACGGGTCGATCTTGTATTGAGTTCGCAACGCCTCGTCAACTTCCCGTTTCACGGCCGACGCGGAAGTCCGGACATAGGTTTCCATGGGATGTTTCGCCTGGACCGTATAGAGTTTGAGCTTCCCGGGGGCGTCCCATTCGAGTTCGAACGTCATGGGCCCGTAACCGTTTTTGACCATGCCGTCACGGTAAAAATCCTGGACGTATTTCATGACCCGCCCCAATCTTTCGTGTCGGTCGGGCAAGGGTTCCCGGTCGGTCGGAATAAAATAAACGACACGGACCGGTGAAGGTTTTTTGACCTCCGCGGCTTGAACTCCAAAAGCGATGAATAAAAGGGCAAAAACGACGGAGAGGATTCGTGTATTCGGCATCTTAAAAAACGAGGGTGGAAAGTTAGGTCGGACGTCCCGGAAGAGGGAGCCATGTATCACATTTCCGCGGCGGAAATCGTGTTCAGGAACAATTCGTTCAGCGGCGTCAGCGACGGTGTCCCCTCTTTCATCGGCAGCATCCGAAGTTCGTCCTGAAATCGGGCTAAAGTCGAGGTGCACCAGTAGAGAAGTTCTTTTGAAAGCGAGATCGGTTCACGGTCCGTGGTTGTCGCCTTGCGGTGGACGATTTCGTGGACTTCCTGGTTCATGGCCAACGTGAGGAAATCGGCTTCGAGCAACTTTTCGAATTCCGTGGGTGGCATGGAATTTCGAGCTTCGATCCAGCTACAAGCCAAGAGGGGCCTGAGGAGATAAAAGAAACGATTCAGCCCGATGGACAAGCCTTGCATGCCTTGGCTCATGGCCTGTTCGGCAATTTTGAGATAATGGTACCAAGCCCGTTTTTTATCGAAATACATCGGAATCAATTCCTGGAGCCGGGAGAGCAGCTTCGATTGCGCCTGGTAAATGATGGGGCTCTGGATTTGTTCGTTCATGGAAATATAACATCCGGAGAAGAGCCGCAAAGCCTTGCGGAGTTCCCGCCCGGAGATATCGATATCGTTGGGAAAAACCGTTTCAATTTCATCCCGTCGATCCTCGATGGAAAGATACCAGGCCGTGGGATGGGCGTAAATGAAACGGACATCGTAATCGCTGTCCGGGGAAGGGAGTCCCCAGGCTCGGCTGCCGGATTCGACGGCCAAAAGAATTCGACAGTCATGGCGGCTCGCCAAATCGGCGAGGTGGTCATTGATGGTCGTTGAAACATCCATGGGAAAACTCGTGCGGTTGGGACGGAAGATGAAGCGGCAAAGAGAACGCATTGCCTCAAGGGTCGCCGCATTATCCCATAAACGAAAGGCCCAAGTCAAGAGACTGGAAAATAAGGTTCACGAGGATTGCAACGCCGAAAACAGGAAAAAGTTTTGTGAAGAGACAAAAAGGACTCCTGTTATGGACTTTGCAATTGTCCTGGATAAATCTTTCGCCGGAAAGTGTCAGGTAGATTCAATCCACCCGAATACCGGTTCAAACGGACTTTCAGCATGATCGTAAACGGGTATTTCACTTAGGGGAGAACGCCTCGAAGCCAGAGAGCTTATTCTTTCTTCGGCGGTTTTTTTTTCACTCTTTTTTTGACGACTTTTTTCGTGTTTTTCGAACGCGGCATGAACGGCGTCGAGATTTCCAAGTCATCATCGTCAAACCCGTCGCCGAGCATTCGGGACAGCATGGCCATTGGCGACGATTCCATGTCGGGCATCCGGACTTCCGGCAGTTCCGTGACCAAATCGATCATTTCCAGCGCCGCCTCGGCCGCTTCCGCGCCCTTGTTACCCGGTGCCGGATCAAGCGATTTATCTTTGGCCGACTCGATCATACCGCTTCGGGCATCGGCCTGCTCGACCGTATTGCAGGTGATCACACCGAAAATCACGGGCGTTCCGAACCGTTCGGCGATGTCGCCGATGGCCATGCTGACATAGCGGTTGATGTGCTCGTCATGCGTGGTATCGCCCTTGATCACGGCTCCGAGGCAAATGATCGCCAGGCATTCGGTGTCCCGGGCGAAATAATTGGCGACGTACGGAATTTCATAAGCGCCGGGCACCCAAACGACCCGGATATCCGTGTCCCGTACGCCGTGTTGTTTCAGTTTGGCCAAGGCCCCATCGAGGAGCCGTTGCGTGATGGTTCGGTTGAACTTGGCGACGATAATCGTAATATACCCCGCCGGCGGTGGGCAGAGACGGCCTTCGTATTCTTGCATGGTTTCTACGTATGTCGGGAAAGAGGGTGTTGAAATGTCCGGTCGATTGTATCGGCCCGAAACCGGAAAGTCAACGGATTGAAAACCGCCGTCCCGGGCGTTATACTCACATGAGGAAAACCGGCTCCGCGCTGATGCGCCGGGACTGGTGCATTGAAAAACTCCGTGGTTAAAATAAGACCATGCTCCGGATTATCTTTCTCGTCCTGCCGCTCCTTCTCCTGACCGTGACCGTGGGTCGAGCCCAGGAGATTACGGACGCGGTCCGCCGGCAACTGGAACAAGACCTTGCCGAGTTGGAAAAGCGGGTTCCCTGCTTGAAAGATCTGAACGCCCGTATCGACGCCGATTCCGAGGGGCAGGCCGGGCTTTACCTTGAGCGGGCCCGGTTGCGAATACGCTACACTTACGACCGCAGTGCGAAAAAGCGGGCTTTCGACGATTTCGACCGAGCCTTGGCACGCAACCCCGAACTGGCCGAAGCCCACTGGGAGCTTGCCGCCGAACGGCTGTACGACCTGATCAATCATGAACTCCGCAACAGCGACCGGGGTCGAATGGCGAAACTCATCCGCGACATCGACCGGGGCTTCGACGAAGCCGTCCGGTTCGAACCGAAGTACCGCGACCATGAATATCTGCCGTTTTACCGGGGCGTTTTGCGTTATGCCACGGGCGAGTACGTCGAGGCCTTGGCGTACTTGGACCGGGCCCTGGGAATTTCGGACGAAAATGACGTCTCCGCGACATTTCACCGAAACCGAGCCCTGCAATTTCGCTGCCTACTCTATCTGGCCGCCGGTCGCATCGACGAGCACGAACTCCGGCGGCAGGGCGAGGTCGCGCAGG